>NZ_JBSTYM010000004.1:0-226647 GCF_054052445.1 Aeromonas crassostreae
CAAAAACCCCCGTCGCGGCCCCCTCAAACCCCCCCGCCCCCCCCGGGGGGCCCCCTCTTCTGTTATGGCGCCAATGGCCGGACCGGGGCAACACCTGGCAGCCGTTCGTTCAGCGCCGATTGACAATGGCTTTGGCGGTGGCATGATGCGCTCGCATTTTGACTCTCCCCACGGTTTTATCCATGACCACATACTCCCGGCCAGTGCTGTCATTGCTCTGTGGCCTGCTGCTGTTGACCCTGGCCATCGCGGTGCTAAATACCCTGGTGCCGCTCTGGCTCGCCCATGACAAGCTGCCGACCTGGCAGGTGGGCATGATCGGCTCCGCCTATTTTTGCGGCAACCTGCTGGGGACTCTGCTGGCGGGGGCGCTGATCAGACGCGCCGGGTTCAACCGCAGCTACTACTTGGCCAGTGCCCTCTTCGCCGCTGGCTGTGTGGGCTTAGGAGTCACCCTGGGCTTCTGGAGCTGGCTTATCTGGCGCTTCATCGCCGGCATCGGCTGCGCCATGATCTGGGTGGTGGTGGAGAGTGCGCTCATGTGCAGCGGCAACGCGCGCAACCGGGGGCGCCTGCTCGCCGCCTACATGATGGTCTATTACCTGGGGACTGTGCTCGGGCAGCTGCTGGTCAGCACCTTGCCGACCGGTCTGATGGATGTGCTGCCCTGGGTCACTGGCCTGGTCGCGGTCGCCATCCTGCCGCTGCTGTTTACCCGCATTGTCAACCAGCAGGGCGAGCAGCAGGGGCCAACCCGGGTGTGGTCCATGCTGCGCCTGCGCCAGGCGCGCCTTGGGGTCAACGGCTGCATCCTCTCCGGCATCGTGCTGGGGTCGCTCTATGGTCTGATGCCGCTCTACCTGAACCACCAGGGGGTCAGTGATGCCGGTATCGGTTACTGGATGGCGGTGATGGTGAGTGCCGGCATCCTGGGGCAGTGGCCTGTCGGCCGTCTGGCGGACAGGTTCGGCCGCCTGCCGGTACTGCGGATACAGGTACTGGTGGTCATTCTGGGCGCCTTGGCGATGCTCGGCGCCGCAGGGATGGGCCCGGCGCTCTTCATCCTGGGCGCCGCCGGCTTTACCCTCTACCCGGTGGCCATGGCCTGGGCCTGCGAGCAGGTCGAGCAACATCAGCTGGTGGCGATGAATCAGGCGCTGCTGCTGAGCTACACCCTGGGCAGCCTGCTCGGCCCGGCCTATACCGCGCTCTTGATGCAGCACTACTCGGACAAGCTGCTGTTTATCATGATCGCCAGCGTCTCCTTCATCTATCTGCTGATGCTGCTGCGCCCCATGGGCAAGCATCCGACGCCGTTGGCACATGCCTGATGGCCGTGATGGTAGATGCCTGATGAAAAGGAGTGCCGTATGCCATCTCCTGACCGATCTCTGATGGTGGTTCCGAAAGGGGCTTTTTTGCGAGATGCAACCAGGCGGCCCCGGAGCCGCCTGGTTGTTATCAGGGGTCGGCGAGGGGGCAGGGGCTAGCCGTAGCGCTTGTTCGCCTCTTCGAACAGGGACAGATGCAGGGGGATCAACTGCCGCCAGTCGCGCCTGTATCCGCCTCCCGGTACGGCGGCGATGGGCAGGCCGTGGCGCATCGCACAGTCAAACACCATGGCGTCCCGCTGGCGCACCCCGGCGTCGCTCAGGGAGAGGTAACCGAGCTCATCGGCCTGGTGCACGTCGACCCCGGCCTGATAGAGGATGAGGTCGGGGCGGTAGAGGCGCAGCGCCAGATTGAGCGCCTGGGTCAGGGTCTCGAGGTAGGCGTCGTCCTCCATGCCGCTTGGCAGGGCAAAATCCAGGTGGGATGCGGGCTTGTGGTGGGGAAAATTGTGCTCGCCATGGAGGGAGAGGGTGATGATGTCCCGGCTCCCCGCGCACAGGGCGGCGCTGCCATCCCCTTGATGGACATCGAGATCGACGATGAGCACCTGTCCGCAGCGCCCCTCGTCGAGGCAGGCCCGGGCCGCGATCACCAGATCGTTGAACAGGCAGAAGCCGCTGCCAAAGTCCCTGTGGGCGTGGTGATAGCCGCCGGAGATCTGCAAACCGCAGCCCTGCTCGAGGGCGTGACGGCTGGCGGCCAGGGTGGCCCCGACCGAGCGCAGGGTGCGCTCAATGAGCAGGGGGGACCAGGGAAAGCCGAGTCTGCGGATGGCGTCTCTCTCAAGCTGGCCGCTGAGGGCTGCCGCCACATAATCGGCATCGTGGACCCGTGTTATCTGCTCCCGGCTCGCGGTGGGGGCCTCTGCCAGGGGATAGCCCCGAGCAGCCAGGATCTGGTAGAGCGCCTGGTACTTGGCCAGGGGAAAGCGGTGACGCGCTGGCAGGGTCAGGGAGGAGTAATGGGGGTGATAGAAGATGCGCAGGGCCATGGCAATGGGTCCGAACGGAGATGAAAAAGGGGAGCCTGGCTCCCCTTTTTGCATAAAGCGACTTTTGCATAAAGCGACGCGCTGCGCCCTTATTGCTGCTGGATGACCCAGATCTGGAAGGCTTTGCGAGTCTCTGTATCTGCCTTGTTGTACCAGCTCTGCAGCTGGGTCAGGGCTTCGGGGTTGCTCTGGGCCTTGCTCGGGGCAACCTGGACAGGGGCACTGGCGGCGGCCATGACGGCGGCGGTGGAGACGGCGACCGTGGTCGGCTGGTTGAAGGCCTTGCCCATGGCGATCAGCTCCTGCTGATAGTCACGGGTCAGCTGGAACCCTTCAACCTTGGGCAGGACGAACTGCTCGCTCTTGACGGGCTGACCGCTCACCTTGTCCTTGAGCACCACTTGCTGGGTCTTGATGAACTGCTTGGCTTCGGCTTCGTTGCGCGGCTTCTTGTAATCCAGGGCCAGGCGCTGGTTGTCTTCGGCGGTGAAGTTGATGACCAGGGGCTCGGCGGTCACGAACTTGGTGTCGCTGCGGCTGGAGTAGTTGCCTTCGAAGGCGACCACCAGCTGATGATCACCCGCCTCAAGCGGATATTGGTTGGATTTGTCGAGCAGCTTGGGATTAACGGATTCGCCATCGATCAACTGCACCACATAGGGTGGGGTGACTTCCAATTGGACATTGGCCAGGGCGCTTCCGGCCCACAACAGACCAGCCAGAGCCGGCACCAGAACAGTCAGTTTCATCTCTTCTCCTTGAACAGTCAGGCGATGGCCTGCTGAAAACAGGGGCCATTTTTGCAGGTTTGGCCGAGGGCGGCAATAGCCAAGGGGCGCCGATTCGAGCCCGGGCCGGGCCCCTCTATTCCTCGGTTTCTCAATAGCGGGCGGCCGCCGTCACTCGATGCGGCGGGTAAAGGGCGGCAGGGCATCGAGCAACCCCTTGCCGTAACGCTTGGTGAGCAGGCGGCGATCGAGAATGGTCACCCGGCCCAGATCCGTCTCCTTGCGGATGAGGCGACCGCAGGCCTGGATCAGCTTGCGGGACGCCTCCGGCACCGTCAGCTGGAGGAAGGGGTTGCCGCCGCGCTGCTCGACCCATTCGGCGGTCGCCTCCTCCACCGGGGAGTTGGGCACCGCGAACGGGAGCTTGGTGATCACCAGGTTGGTGAGGTAGTGGCCGGGCAAGTCCAGCCCCTCGGAGAAGCTGCCGGTGCCAAAGAGGATGCTGGCCTGGCCGCCGTCGCATTTTTGCTTGTGCAGGGTCAGCAGGGCGTTGCGCGACGCCTCCCCCTGCACCAGCAGAGAGAGCCCCTTGCCCCTCAGCCCCTGGGCGACCTCGTTCATCTGCCGGTAGGAGGAGAAGAGCACCAGGCTCGCCTCCTTGCCGGCCACCAGCCGAGGCAGCACCTCGACAAGCTCCTGGGTGAATCCGGGAGCGCTCGGTTCATGGGTCATTTTTGGCAGGTAGAGCTCCGCCTTCTGATAGTCGAAGGGGGAGCGCAGGCGCAGGTAGCGGGTGCCGTCGTGCTCCTTGAGTCCCACCTGATGGCGAAAGTAGGTGAAGGAGGAGAGGGCGGTGAGGGTGGCCGAGACCAGCACGGCGCCGATGCAGCGGGACCAGAGCCACTCCTCCAGCAGATAGCCGACCTCGATGGGGGAGGCGTGCAGCCAGGTGTCCCCATCCTCGCCTCTCACCATCCAGCGCGCCAGGGGTGTCTTGCCCTCGGGGACATGGCGACCGAGCATCTCCCACAGGGCGGTGAAGCCCTCCAGCCGTTGCAGGTGAAAGCCGGTCTCGGCCAGCAGGGGTTCGGCCTCCTTGCGGCGGATTTCGCCATCTTTCAGGGCCTCGCCGATGGCGCCCTGCATCCTGTCCAGCGCCCGCAACGCCTTCTTGCTCGCCTCTTTCAGGTTTTCGGCCAGCATGGGCAGCGGATCGGGCAGTACCCCGCCCTCGAACCTGTGCTGTCCCTCCGGGGTCAGCAAGCCCTCGTGGGCGGTGAGCCACTGCTCGAGGGCCTTGAGATCCGGCTGCAGGGAGGCGAGCGCGTCTTGCAGCTTGAGCTGGGGATCGAGCAGGCTCTCCTTGTTGAGGGCCCGGGCCAGCTTGCCGCTGCTCTGGGCCAGCTTCTCCAGCCAGCGACGGGACCCCTTGATGTTGGCGCTGGCGGCGCCGTGATCCCGGGCTATGGTGGGCAGGTGATGGGCTTCGTCGAGCACATAGAGGCACTCGTCCGGGCTCGGCAGGATGATGCCCCCCCCCATGGTGAGGTCGGAGAGCAGCAGGGCATGGTTGACCACCAGCACATCGGCCGCCTCCATGTCGTTTCTGGCGCGATGAAACGGGCAGTGCTGATGGTGGCTCAGGGCCTTGTTGCAGCTGTGGCGGTCGGCGGCGATGCGCAGCCAGCCCGGATCCGGGATGGGATCGGGCCAGTTGTCCCTGTCCCCGTCCCACTTGCCGTCGGTGTAGGCCTGCCACAGCGCCTGGTAGAGGCGCTGATCCCCGGCGCTCGGCTTGTGTTTGCTCAAGGCCTCGAAGTCGAACTCGAAGTTGCTCATGTCGGCGCCGCTGGCCGCCTGCTCCAGCAGGTGCTCGCAGCAGTAACGCTGGCGCCCCTTGACCAGCATGAAGCGAAACGGCAGCTCGCTGTGGCGATGATAGAAGGGCAAATCCTTGTGGATCAGCTGCTCTTGCAACGCCACCGTGGCGGTGGAGATGATGAGCTTCTTCTGGGTGAGCCGCGCCACCGGGATGGCGCCCTGGGCATAGGAGAGAGACTTGCCTATCCCAGTGCCCGCCTCGGCCACCAGGATGCGGCGAGACCTGTCGTACTCCCCGGTGAGGGTCTTGGCTATCTCGGCCACCAGGAAATTCTGCTCCCTGCGGGGCACAAAGCCGGGCAGGCCGTCGGCTATCTGACGATAGGTGGCGCGAATACTGGCTTTGAGACGGGTCGATAACATGGCTTTGGCGGGTCATGGCTGGGATTGGAGTGACAGGATACCCGCAACCCGGCGCCCGGGTCGAGGCAGGGATGACAGCCCCTTGTCATGCCCGCCGCCAAATATGCCAACACAGCGGTTGGGGGGTGGATGACTCCCCTCAGCTGGCATAAAAAAGCAGCGTTTTTCGCTGTAAACGTTTTCCCTTAACAGGGGGAAAGAGATGAGAGAGGGATCACATTTTTTCCCCTATGACTATGGAATCACGGGAAAGTTCCAAGTTTTTTCATTGCGGATTGCAAAACCCGGTGCTAGTCTCGGGCCCCATAGTGATGCAAAGAACATCGCTAACACAGGGAATAACAACAACTTAGTGTTTAATTACAGTAGGCATTGGAAACTATGAAAAAGACAATTCTGGCTATTGCTATCCCGGCTCTGTTTGCATCCGCAGCTAACGCTGCCGTCATCTATGACAAAGACGGTACCTCTTTTGACGTTTACGGCCGTGTTCAGGCTAACTACTACGGTGAGCACGACGATACCGATGGCGAACTGATTGGTTCCTCCCGTCTGGGTTGGTCCGGCAAAGTTGCCCTGAACGACACCTGGTCCGGTATCGCCAAGACCGAGTGGCAGGTTTCTGCCGAGAACTCCGATGGCACCAAGTTTGACACCCGTCACCTGTATGTTGGCCTGGACGGCAACCAGTACGGCAAGGTCATCTTCGGTCAGACCGACACCGCTTTCTACGACGCCCTGGAAGCGACCGATATCTTCAACGAGTGGGGTGACGTAGGTAACTTCTACGACGGTCGTCAGGAAGGCCAGATCATCTACTCCAACAGCTTCGGCGGTTTCTCCGGCAAGCTCTCCTACCAGACCAACGACGAAGAGGCTGTCAAAGTCTCCGACGTCGGTCAAAGCGTGAAAGAAGTTGCCGTATTCGGTCCGGACGTGAAGCGTAACCACGGCTTTGCCGCCGCTGCCGGTTACGACTTCGACTTCGGTCTGGGCTTCGACGCCGCCTACTCCACCTCCGAGCTGGAAAACAAGACCTCTGGTGACAAGGGTGACAAGGACGAGTGGGCCATCGGTGCCAACTATGCCATCAACGGTTTCTACTTCGCTGGTGTGTATACCCAGGCTAAAGTTGACAACGACAACACCGGTTGGGACAGCAAGGGCCGTGGCTACGAGCTGGCTGCTTCCTACAACGTAGACGCCTGGACCTTCCTGGCCGGCTACAACTTCACCGAAGCCAAAGAGAACGGTGGCAGCTACGAAGATCAAGTTGACGAAACCCTGCTGGGCGTTCAGTACAACTTCACTTCCAAGTTCAAGGCTTACACCGAGTACAAGATCCAGGGTATCGACAACACTGACGACGAGTGGACTGTTGCCCTGCAATACAACTTCTAATCAAGGCTCCCTCTCATAGGGAATCGTGACAGAGTTGATGAAACGGCCAAGCTTGCTTGGCCGTTTTGCTTTTCTTCCCCCGCATTTGGCGCCCTGCGCCGCATCACATTGCCGGCCTCATCGGCTTGGTATCGCCACCGATATTCGTTAGATTAATCAGCTTGTTGCCCCGACAGGGAAGGAGCGGGCCTTGATTGATTTTACTCATCCGGCATGGCAGGCGTTCGCGAGACAGCTGTTGGCGCAAGCGCGGGTGCGCGTGCGCGATCGCAATCTTCACCCCCTGGTCGCCCTGCTCAGGGACAATCAGCTGCTGCACTCCCTTGGCGGCCAGCAGGTCGAGCTCACCCCGGCGGGACGGCGCTACCTGCAGCGGGAGCTGACCTTGGCCAGCCTGGCCTGCGCCCCGCCGAGTCCGGAGGAGTGGATCCACGGCCAGGGCTGGCAGCTCAGGGAGAGGGTCAACCGGGATGTGCTCGCCGCCCTCTATCGCAAGGGGGACCAGCCCTTCGGCGCGGCCGAGCAGATCGATTTCGAAGACAAGGGGGTAGGGCTGTGCGCCGATGCCGCACTCAGGCTGAGGGCCAGTCGCCCCTTCAGCCTGTTCATGCAGGGGGGGCAGCTGCTCGACGCCGGCCCCTGGCTGCAGGCCCTCGGGGAGCTGAGTCTGCCGGAGCGCAGCCTGGCCGGGCTCGGCAAGCTTATCTGGCCCGGCGATGAGCCCGCCCGCCTCATCACCACGGAGCGCCTCGGGGTGTTCGCCGAGCTGGCCCTGCCCGAGGATGCCCTGCTGGCCTGGGCCCCGGGCGAGGCTCTTCATCTGCTCGCCCCCTTGCTGGCCGCCCTGCCCCCCGGGGTGAGCTGGCATCATGTGACGGATCTGGATCCCGCCGGCGCCGCCCGGGTGCAGGCCCTGGCGGCGCGTTTCGCTCGCCCCGCCAGCTGGTGGCTGCCCCGGGATCTGGCGCCCTTCATGGCAGCCTATGCCACCCCGCTGGCCGATCACCGCGGCTGGGAGCCGAGCCAGCTGCCCCAGGCACTGTGCCGCGCCTGTCATCCCCTGATCGCCGCGCAGCAGGGACTGGGGGCCGATGTGATGGCCCTGGCGCTGACATGGCAGGCGCTGGGTTAGCCCAGGGAAACGGGACGCGAAAAAGCGGTTTTCCCACAAGATGACGGGTGGTATAAAGGAAGGCGCTGCGCCGCCCAAGGGGCGCGGCGTTTACCATCCAGGACGCCCCCCAATAAAATCAATGGAACACAGGGAAAACCATGTTTGAAAAGGTTGTTGCCGCCCCAGCGGATCCGATTCTGGGCCTGACCGAAGCCTTCCGCGCCGATCCTCGTACCGACAAGATCAATCTCGGGGTCGGGATCTACAAGGATGAATCTGGTGCCACTCCTATTCTGCGCAGTGTCAAGAAGGCCGAACAGCGCCTGCTCAGCGATGAGCTGAGCAAGAACTACCTCGGCATCGAAGGCTACGCCAGCTACGGCGCCATCGTGCAGCAGTTGCTGTTTGGCAAGGGTGCCGAGCTCATCAACAGCGGCCGGGTCAAGACGGCCCAGGCGCCGGGGGGCACGGGTGCCCTGCGCATCGCCGCCGAGTTCGTGGCGCGCAACAACCTCAGCAAGACAGTCTGGATCTCGGATCCGACCTGGGCCAACCACGTCAGCGTCTTCCAGGCCGCCGGCCTCGAGGTGAAGTGGTACAAGTACTATGATCCGGCCAGCAAGGGGCTGGATTTTGCCGCCATGCAGGCGTCCCTCTCTGAGGCGAAGGCCGGCGATCTGGTGCTGCTGCATGGCTGCTGCCACAACCCGACCGGCATCGATCCCACCCGGGAGCAGTGGCTGGCCCTGGCCGAACAGAGTGTGGCCGCCGGCTGGCTGCCGCTGTTCGACTTCGCCTATCAGGGCTTCGCCCGTGGCATCGAGGAAGATGCCGAGGGGCTGCGCATCTTCGCCGCCTGCCATGACGAGTTGCTGGTGGCCAGCTCCTTCTCCAAGAACTTCGGCCTCTACAACGAGCGGGTCGGCGCCTTCACCCTGGTGTGTGCCAGCAAGGCGATTGCCGACGTGGCCTTCACCCAGGTCAAGACGGTGATCCGCGCCAACTACTCCAACCCCCCTTCCCATGGCGCCGCCGTGGTGACCACCATAGTGCAGGATCCTGTGCTGTACGCCGAGTGGGTGGCCGAGGTGGCCGAGATGCGGGTGCGCATCCGCGAGATGCGAGAGCTGCTGGTGGAGAAGCTGGCGGCCCTGGGCGTGGCCCAGGACTTTGGCTTCATTCGCGAGCAGAACGGCATGTTCTCCTTCTCCGGGCTGGACAAGGCCCAGGTGGAGCGCCTCAAGCAGGAGTTCGGCATCTATATCGTGGGGTCTGGCCGCATCAGCGTGGCGGGGATCACCCATGCCAACATCGATCCCCTGTGCGAGGCCATCGCCAAGGTGCTCTGAGCCCGGCAGCCCGGCGCGGCCTGTCGCGCCGGACGCTGACATAAAAGAGGGGCTCGCCATGGCGGGCCCCTCTTTCTTTATATTGTCTGGCGTACTAGCGGCGGCGCCTGCTGCCGCCGAGCAGGGAGCCGAGCACCCCGCGCACCAGCTGACGGCCCACCTCGCTGCCCAGGGTGCGGGCCACGCTCTTGGCCGCCGTCTGCACCACGCCATCATGCTGGCCGCCCCTGGGGCCGGTGCGACCGAACAGTATCTCGCCGAGGGAGCCAAGCAGGCCTCCCTCATCCTCCACCTGTGTGCTCCCTCTGGCGCCCTTGCCTGAGGCGGGTGCCGCCTCCTGGTCCGCGTCTGGTGCTCCTTGCAGCCGCTCGAAGGCAGACTCCCTGTCCTGGGTCTGCTCGTATTGGCCAAACAGCAGGGATCCCTGGATCAGGGCCTGGCGCTCGGCCGGCGTGAGGGGGCCTATCCGGCTGGCGGGGGGCGCCATCAGGGCCCGCTCCACCACGTTCGGGCGCCCCTTCTCATCCAGGGTGGAGACCAGGGCCTCGCCGACGCCAAGCTCTGTGATGACGCCGGCGGCGTCGAAGGCCGGGTTGGCCCTCAGGGTATCGGCGGCGATGCGCACCGCTTTCTGATCCTGGGGGGTGAAGGCGCGCAGCGCATGTTGCACCCGGTTGCCGAGCTGGCCCAGCACGCTGGCGGGAATATCGGCCGGACTCTGGGTGACGAAATAGACCCCCACCCCCTTGGAGCGGATGAGGCGCACCACCAGCTCAATCTTTTCCAGCAGTGCCTTGGGGGTGTCGTTGAACAGCAGGTGGGCCTCGTCGAAGAAGAACACCAGCTTGGGCTTATCCGGATCCCCCACCTCGGGCAGCTGCTCGAACAGTTCGGAGAGCAGCCAGAGCAGGAAGCAGGCGTAGAGTCGGCTCGACTGGGTCAGCTTGTCTGCCGCCAGTATGTTGATGTGGCCGCGCCCCTGCTCATCGGTCTGCAGCAGATCCTGGATGTCGAGCATGGGCTCGCCGAAGAAATGGTCCGCCCCGGCCCGCTCCAGGGTCAGCAGGTTGCGCAGTATGGCCCCCACCGAGGCGCTGGAGACATTGCCGTAGCGGGTGGTGAGGGTCTTGGCGTGTTCCCCGACAAACTGCACCATGGCGCGCAAGTCCTTGAGATCGAGCAGCAAGAGCCCCTCGTCGTCCGCCACCTTGAACACCAGCTCCAGCACGCCGCTCTGGGTGTCGTTGAGACCGAGCAGGCGGGAGAGCAGCAGGGGGCCCATGTCGGAGATGGTGGCGCGCACCGGGTGGCCCTGCTCGCCATAGAGATCCCAGAACACCACGGGACTGGCGCAGAAGGCGGGGGCCTCAATGCCCATCTGGCCGAGCCGCTCCTCCAGCTTGGCCGAAGAAACTCCCGGGGCGCCCAGGCCGCTCAGATCCCCCTTCACGTCGGCGAGAAAGACGGGGACCCCCAGATTGGAGAAGCCTTCCGCCATCACCTGCAGGGTGACCGTCTTGCCGGTCCCGGTCGCCCCCGTGATGAGGCCGTGGCGGTTGGCCTTGGCGGGGAGCAGCGAGAGCGGGTCGTTGCCGGCATAGGCGAGGATGATGGGATGGGCCATGGGGACTCCTTGCGACGGGTTCGAATAGCAACTGATTGATTGTATTCAGTGTGGCGTCAAGGTGGCCCGCTGACAAGGGCGTGGGGAAAGGGGGAATCGATCAGTGAGTGCGGGGCCAGCGGCGCACGATCAGGGCGCAGATGAGGGCCCCCAGCAAGGCGCTGAGCAGGCCGAGCAGCAGGCTGCCGAGCAGGAAGGGAGGCAGCAGGCTCTGCGCCTCCTGCTCGAACCAGGCCAGGGACCATTCTGGGTGAAAGGGGAGGGGGGGCTGGTGCAGGAGGGCGCAACCGGTGCGGTAGGCCCACAGATACATCAGGGGCAGGGTGAGGGGGTTGTTGAACCAGACCGCCAGCAGGGCCAGGGGCAGGTTGAAGCCAAACAGCAGCGCCAGGCCGACGGCGACCAGGCTGTGCATCGGCAGGGGGATCCAGGCGGCGAACAGGCCGGCGGCGCAGGCGCCGCAGAGGGCGCGAGGGCTGGATTGCCACAGCGCCGGGGCGAGCAGGCGATCGCCAAACAGGGCGAACCATTTCTGCTGGCGCAGCTGCTCCGGGGTCAGCCGCAGCCGGTTGCGCCAAGACGGGATCATGACTTGTCTGCACCCCGATTGCGCCATTGGCGCACTATGCTCAGGCGCCACAGGCCGCGCACCACCACATAGCCGGTGAGGGAGCTGATGATGGCCAGCACCAGGGAACCCAGCAGCAGGGGCGGGGCTATGGTCTCGAACACCGAGACCAGCCAGGTCCAGGTAAACTCTATCTCCACCTGCTGATGGGGGCGGCCGAGCAGATGGCAGCCCACCACATAGGCGCCGTAAAACAGGGGCGGCATGGTGATGGGATTGGTGAGCCAGACCAGGGCAACGGACAGCGGCAGATTGACCCGGCAGAAGATGGCGCCACCGGCGGCCAGCAGCATCTGGAAGGGGACGGGGATCCAGGCCATGAAGAGGCCGACGGCGAAGGCCCCGGCGGCGGATCGGCGATTCAGATGCCAGAGGTTGCCATCGAGCAACAGGTCGCCAAACAGGCGTAAGTGCTTGTGTTCCTTGAGCGTTTTATGATCCGGCATCCAGCGTTTAATGAGATGTTTGGGCATAATGAAACCTTGCTAAATACTTGCTCCATGGATCTGCGTCTCTTGTCGTTTGCCCTGGGGGCAAGCTCTTGTCTGCTCTGGCCATGGTTGCCTTCATTCCAATGGGGGGGATTATGGCTGTCCTTGCTGATCCCCTTCTGTTATATGCGTGCCTGGCGGCTGCTGTTTCTGGTGCTGGGCATCCTCTGGATGCAGCTCAACATGCAGGCTCGGCTCTCCTGGCTGGACGCCCTGGGTGAGCAGGCGAGCCACATCATAACCGCACAGTTGCAAAGTGCAGAGCCTCAAGACGATAAATTTACGCGGCTGCGGCTCAAGATCATCACCCTGAACGGCGCCAGCCTGCCCCTCTCCCCTCTGGTGCGCATCAATGTTTACCAGACGTTGCCCCCGTTGACGGCGGGTTCGACCCTGACCCTGGTGACCTCCCTCAAACCGGCCCACGGTCTGGCGAACGAGGCGGGCATGGATGGCAGGCGCCAGCTGCTGGGCAAGGGGATCAGCGCCACTGGCAACCTGAGGCGGATCATCGAGGTGGCGCCCGCGCCCCCGGGGTTGCGGGCGCGCTGGCTGGCACGGGCCGGCGAGGCCTGGCAGGGGCTGGCCCAGGCGCCGCTGCTGGCGGCCCTCACCTTCGGCGAGCAGGGGGGGATCACGGATCGCCAGTGGGATCTGTTTCGCGGCGCCGGGCTGAGCCACATCATCGCCATCTCGGGGCAGCACATCGCCCTGGTGGCCGTGCTCGGCTGGTGGCTGGGGCGGCTGGCCGGGCAGCGCGGGGCCCTGCTGGTCTCCCTGCTGTTTGCCGCCACCTACAGCTGGCTGGCGGGGTTCGCGGTGGCGACCGAGCGGGCCCTGATCATGGTGCTGATCTGGAGCCTGCTGCGGCTCTGGCGCCGGGATTGGCCCCCCTATCGCGTCTGGCTGCTGGCCTTTGTTGCCATCGTGCTCTGGGATCCCTTTGCGCTGTTTGCCGCCGGTTTCTGGCTCTCCTTCCTGGCGGTGGCGCTGCTGATGGGGGCCGGCTATCTGTACGGGCGGCCCAGCCTGCTGCGGCTGCAGGGGATCTTGCTGCTCGGCCTGCTGCCGTTGCAACTGGCCCTGTTCGAGGGGATGGCGCCCCTGGCCCTGCTCATCAACCTGCTGGCCCTGCCGCTCTTTTGCCTCTTCATCATCCCCCTGGCCCTGCTCGGTGTGCTGGCCAGTCTCTTCTCCCTTGCCCTGGGGCACGGCCTGCTCTGGCTGGCCGATGGCGCCCTCGGCCAGCTGCTCGGCGCCCTTGCCTGGCTCGACAGCCAGTGGTCGCTCTGGTGGCCGCTGCCGGGCTGGGCCCTGCCCGCCAGCGTCCTGTTGCTGCTGATCTGGCTCGCCTGGCGTCTGCCCGCCGGGCGCTGGCTGGGACTGCCCCTGCTCGCGGTGGCGCTGCTGGCCTGCTGGCCGACGCCTCCCCGCTGGCAGGTGCGGGTGCTGGATGTGGGGCAGGGGTTGGCGGTGCTGGTGACCCGGGGGGAGAGGGCCCTCCTCTATGACACCGGGGATCGTTATCCCGGCGGCTACAACATGGCCGATGCGGTCATCCTGCCCCTGCTGCGCCGCCTCGCCATCGCCGAGCTGGACATGTTGATCCTGAGCCACAGGGACAGGGACCATGCGGGCAACCGTGAGGCCCTGCTGGCGGCGCTGCCCACGGCCCGGGAGCTCTCCTCCTACCCCTTTTCGCCCAGTACCCAGTTGTGCCGGCGCGGCCAGAGGTGGCAATGGCAGGGCTTGTCCCTGCGCATGCTCTGGCCAGAGGGCAGCGGCGGCGGGCGCAACAACGACGGCTGCGTGCTCCACATCAGCGATGGCCGGGTGAGCGTGCTGCTGGCGGCCGACATCGAGAAGGAGGCCGAGGCGCGGCTGCTGGCGCTGGAGGGGGAGGGGCTGCAGAGCACCTTGCTGATCAGCCCGCATCACGGCAGCAAGACCTCTTCGACGCCGGGTTTTGTCGCCGCGGTGGCGCCAAGGGGGGTGGTGCACAGTGCCGGCTTCATGAACCGGTGGGGATTTCCCCGCCCCGAGGTGGTGGCCCGCTATGGCCAGGCGCCCTCGGCGCCCAGCCAGTGGCAGACCGGGGTGTCGGGGGCCATCCGGTTCGATGTGGGGTCAAATGGGTTTGTTGTTCGGGCCGAGCGGGAGGCCGGCCCCTGGTATAGACGCGCCGGCGCTTGGTGGAAACCGCGGCTTTGGCTAGAATAGCCCGTCATTTCCCATTTATAACGGCGATTCATGCAACAAGATACCTCTCAAGAGAGCTGGCCCGTGTTCAAGCGGTTGCTCGGCTATGTCCGCGATCGCAAGCTGGGTCTGGTCGGCGGCATCATCGGCATGCTGGGTTACGCGGCGGTCGATACCACCTTCGTCTATTCCATCAAGCCCCTCATCGATCAGGGCATCAATGGCAACGACAAGACGGTGCTCACCTGGATGCCCTTCTTCGTGCTGGGCATCGTCGCCCTGCGCGGCGTCGCCACCTTCCTCTCCAACTTCTGCATGGCCTGGGTCGGCAACCATGTGGTGCTCAAGCTGCAACAGGAGGTGTTCAACCACCTGATGGCCATGCCCATGAGCTTCTTCGACCGGCAAAATACCGGCGCCCTGCTCTCCAAGGTGACCTATGACGCGAGCCAGGTCTCCTCTGCCGCCAGCTCCACCCTGGTCTCCATCGTGCGGGAAGGGGCGACCGTCATCGGCCTGCTCGGCCTGATGTTCTGGCACTCCTGGCAGCTCTCCATCATCTTCCTGGTGGTGGGGCCCGTGGTGGGGATACTGATCAGCTTCATCAGCCGCCGTTTCCGCACCATCAGCCGCCAGATCCAGAAGGCGATGGGCAACATCACCACCTCCACCGAGCAGATGCTCAAGGGGCACAAGGAGGTGTTGATGTTCGGTGGCCAGGAGGTGGAGTCCAAGCGCTTCTTCCGGGTCAGCAACCACATGCGCCAGCAGAACATGAAGATGGTGGCGGCCAATGCCATCGGCACCCCTGTGGTGCAGACCGTGGCCTCCATCGCCCTGGCGGTGTTCCTCTATGTGGCGACCATCGACGGGGTGCGCGAGACCCTGACCGCGGGTACCTTCACCGTCATGATCACCTCCATGATGATGCTGCTCAAGCCGCTGAAAAGCCTGACCGACATCAACAACCAGTTCCAGAAGGGGATCACCGCCTGCCAGAGCCTGTTCGGCCTGCTCGACAGCGCCCCCGAACAGGACACGGGCACCCGCACCCTGGACAGGGCCCGGGGCGAGATCGAGTTTCGCAACGTCACCTTCACCTATCCGACCAAGCAGACCCCGGCGCTGCACAACGTCAGCTTCAAGGTCGAGGCGGGCAAATCCGTGGCCCTGGTGGGGCGCTCCGGCTCCGGCAAGAGCACCATCGCCAGCCTGTTGACCCGCTTCTACGACATCGACGAGGGGGAGATACTGCTCGACGGGGTCAATATCCGGGAGTACCGCCTGAGCGAGCTGCGCAAGCAGTTCGCCCTGGTCTCCCAGCAGGTGCATCTGTTCAACGACACGGTCGCCAGCAACATCGCCTACGCCGCCGAGGATCGCTACGACCGCGAGCAGATCCGCCATGCCGCCATCGTGGCCCATGCCGATGAGTTCGTCAGCAAGATGAGTGACGGCTACGACACCCTGGTGGGGGAGAATGGTGCCTCCCTGTCCGGCGGCCAGCGCCAGCGGATCGCCATCGCCCGCGCCATGCTGCGCGATGCCCCCGTGCTGCTGCTGGACGAGGCCACCTCGGCCCTGGATACCGAATCCGAGCGCCACATCCAGGCGGCCATCGACGAGCTGTGCAAGGCCCGTACCTCCCTGGTGATCGCCCACCGCCTCTCCACCATCGAGAAGGCGGACGAGATCCTGGTGATCGATGAGGGACGCATCGTCGAGCGCGGCGACCATGGCACCCTGATGGCCCAGGGGGGCACCTATGCCCAGCTGAGGGCCATCCAGTTTGGCCACCCGGATCATGCCCCCGTGAGCGACCCGGTTTGATGCTGGAGCGTCTCTGGTACGGTCAGAGTGGCTGGCGCTGGTGGCTGGCCCCCTTCGCCCTGCTGTTTGGTCTCATCAGCGGCCTGCGCCGCCTCGCCTATCGCCGGGGCTGGCTGCAGGCCTATCGCGCCAGCCTGCCGGTGGCCGTGGTGGGCAACCTCTCGGTGGGGGGCAATGGCAAGACCCCGGTCGTGGTCTGGCTGGTGGAACAGCTGCAGGCCAGGGGCTGGCGTCCCGGGGTGGTGAGCCGCGGCTATGGCGGCAAGGCGCCCCGCTATCCCTACCGCCTCGATGAGGCCAGCACCACGGCAGAGGCCGGCGATGAGCCCGTGCTCATCTTCAACCGCTGCCGCTGTCCCGTGGTGGTGGCGCCGGTGCGAAGCGAGGCGGTGCGCCTGCTGGAAGCCAGTGGCGAGGTCGACATCATCATCACCGACGACGGCCTGCAGCACTATGCCCTGGCGCGGGATATCGAGCTGGTGGTGGTGGATGGCGTGCGCCGCTTCGGCAACCGCTGCCTGCTGCCCATGGGGCCGCTGCGCGAGCCCCTCTCCCGGCTCGCCGGGGTCGATGCCGTGCTCTGCAACGGCGGCGAGCCCGGCCCCGGGGAATATGCCATGACGCTGGTGGCGGCCGCGCCGCGCCGGGTGCTGGACGATGCCATCGCCGAGGCTCCCCTCGGGCCCGAGGTGGACGCCCTCGCCGGCATAGGCCATCCCCCTCGCTTCTTTGCGACCCTGGGCAAACTGGGCTACCGGCTGCGCCAGGCCCAGGGTTATGCGGATCATCACCCCTTCGATCGCGACGAGCTGATCGCCCGCTTCGCCGATCGTCCCCTGTTAATGACCGAGAAAGATGCCGTCAAGTGCCGCGCCTTCGCGCAGCCCGATTGGTGGTATCTGCCGGTCAGTGCCGAGCTGCCCCAGGCACTGCTCGACACCCTGTTGCAATCCCTGAAGGAGTCTCGTTTTGGCACTGGACATTAAGCTGATCGACATCATTGCCTGCCCCGTCTGCAAGGGCAAACTGCAATACCACAAGGAAGCGGGCGAACTCATCTGCCGCTTCGACAAGCTGGCCTATCCGCTGGAGGAGGGGATACCGGTACTGCTTGAGAACCGGGCCCGCGCCTTGACCAGCGACGAGCTGCCCTCATGAGCTTCGTGGTGGTCATTCCGGCCCGTTACGCCTCGACCCGCTTGCCGGGCAAGCCCCTTGCCGATATCGCGGGTCGGCCCATGGTGCAGCACGTGGTGGAGAAGGCCCTGCAATCGGGGGCGGATCGGGTCATCGTCGCCACCGACGACGAGCGGGTGCGCGCGGCCCTGGCGCCGTTTGCGGCGACGAGCGGGGCCGAGGTGTGCATGACCTCCCCCGATCACCAGTCCGGCACCGAGCGCCTGGCCGAGGTGTGCCGTCACTACGGCTTCGCCAGCGACACCATCATAGTGAACGTGCAGGGGGATGAGCCCCTCATTCCCCCCGCCATCATCCGCCAGGTGGCGGACAACCTGGCGGCGGCCAGCGCCCCCATGGCCACCCTGTCGGTGCCCATCCTGGATGCGGAGGAGACGTTCAACCCCAATGCGGTCAAGGTGGTGACCGACAAGGATGGCTATGCCCTCTACTTCAGCCGCGCCCCCATCCCCTGGGAGCGGGACAGCTTCGCCGTCTCCCGCGAGCAGATAGGCCCCTGGTTCCAGCGTCACATCGGCATCTATGCCTATCGCGCCGGCTTCATCGAGCGCTATGTGACCTGGGCGCCGAGCCAGCTCGAGCAGGTGGAGTGTCTCGAGCAGTTGCGGGTGCTCTGGTACGGGGAAAAGATCCACGTCGCCCAGGCCCTGGCGGCGCCCCCGGTCGGGGTGGATACCCAGGCCGATCTCGACAAGGTGCGGGCCCTGCTGGTGCGCCCCTGATGGAGAGGGATCCGGTCAAAACGGCGTCTCTGGGCGCCGTTTTTTATTTAAATTATATATAATTTGTTGATTAATAAGCGTATTTATAAGCTGTTTCAAACTTTTACCCGCCATGATTTGCCAAATCATCGAGTTTGGTTATGATGCAAGACGCCGTGTTAACCCTAACTGGCACATAACGAGATAAGAAACGGGGTGTTTGGGTGATAAATGTATTCCTGGTCGATGATCATGAGTTGGTGCGTACAGGGATAAGACGCATTCTGGAAGACGTCCGTGGTATCAAGGTGGTGGGCGAGGCACAGAGTGGCGAATTGGCTGTCACCTTCTGCCGTCAACATCACCCGGATGTGATCCTGATGGACATGAACATGCCTGGCATCGGCGGGCTGGAGGCGACCCGCAAGATCCTGCGGCTGCGCCCCGATGTGCGCATTATAGTGCTGACCATTCATTCTGAAAATCCCTTCCCGACCAAGGTGATGCAGGCGGGTGCCGCCGGTTACCTGACCAAGGGCGCCGCCCCGGAAGAGATGATCCACGCCATTCGCCTGGTGCACTCGGGCCAGCGTTACATCTCCCCCGAGATAGCCCAGCAGATGGCCCTGAGCCAGTTTGCGTCGGCGGATGAGAACCCCTTCAAATCCCTCTCCGAGCGCGAGCTGCAGATCATGATGATGATCACCAAGGGGCAGAAGGTGAACGAGATCTCCGAGCAGCTCAACCTGAGTCCGAAGACGGTCAACAGCTACCGCTATCGCCTGTTCAGCAAGCTGGACATCAATGGGGATGTGGAACTGACCCATCTGGCCATTCGCTATGGCATGCTGGATGCGGATACCCTGTAGACGGGCTCGCGAAGCGATCAAAGGCGGCCTGTGCCGCCTTTTGCTTTTCAAGCAGCGAGCGCAGTATGATCTCCCCGTCTTTTTGCATTCATCCGTTGAGTCGAGTTGCCGATGACCCTCTCCCCCGAGCCCCTTTTTGACAGCAAAGCCTTTTTGAGTGCCGTCAGCCACCAGAGCGGCGTCTACCGCATGTACGACAGCGGCGGCACCGTCATCTATGTGGGCAAGGCCAAGGATCTGAAGAAACGGCTCGCCTCCTACTTTCGCACCCACGTCGACAGCATCAAGACCCGTACCCTGGTGCGCCAGATAGCCGACATCCAGGTGACGGTGACCCACACCGAGACAGAGGCGCTGATCCTCGAGCACAACCTCATCAAGCAGTACCAGCCGCGCTACAACGTGTTGCTGCGGGACGACAAGTCCTATCCCTGGATCGTCATCACCGCCCATCAGCATCCCCGCATCGGCGTCCACCGTGGCGCCCGCAAGATAAAGGGCGACTACTTCGGTCCTTACCCCTCGGGCGGGGCGGTGCGCGAGAGCCTGCACCTGATGCAGAAGATCTTCCCGGTGCGCCAGTGCGAGGACGCCATCTATGCCAACCGCAGTCGCCCCTGCCTGCTCTATCAGCTCAAGCGCTGTGCCGGGCCCTGTGTGGCCGGGCTGGTGAGCGAGGCCGAGTATGCCCAGCAGGTGGAGCTGGCCCGACTGTTTCTGGCGGGCAAGAACCAGCAGGTGATAGGGGAGCTGGTGGGCAAGATGGAGTCTGCCAGCGGCGATCTGCGCTTCGAGGAGGCGGCCCGCTACCGGGATCAGATCCTGGCGCTGCGCAAGGTCACCGAGCAGCAGTCGGTGAGCGGCAACGTGCTGGACGAGCTGGACGTGGTCGGCGTGGCGTTCGAGCAGGGCACCGCCTGCATCCACGTGCTCTTCATCCGCCAGGGCAAGGTGCTGGGCTCGCGCAGCTACTTCCCGAAAGTACCCGCCGACACCCCCCTGGACGAGGTGGTGCAATCCTTCCTGCTGCAGTTCTACCTGTCGGGCCAGGGGGGCAGGCAGATCCCGAGCGAGGTGCTGCTGGACGTGGCGCTGGAAGATGAAAGCGTTATCGCCGACACCCTGAGCCAGACTGCAGGTTACAAGGTGCGGGTGCAGAGTCGTACCCGGGCCGAACGGGCCCGCTTCATCAAGCTTGCCGCCATCAATGCCGAGAGTGCGCTGCGTTCGCGCCTGGCCCACAAGAGCACCATGGCGGCGCGCCTGGCCCAGCTCGAGGAGCTGCTGGAGCTCGACACCCCCATCACCCGCATGGAGTGTTTCGACATCTCCCACACCATGGGGGAGCGCACCGTGGCCTCCTGCGTGGTGTTCAACCGGGAGGGCCCCTTCAGCGCCGAGTATCGCCGCTTCAACATCGAGGGGATCACCGGCGGCGATGACTACGCCGCCATGGAGCAGGCTCTGGCCCGCCGCTTTGGCAAGCAGCAGGCCCCGGATAAGGTGCCGGACGTGCTCTTCATCGATGGCGGCCTCGGCCAGTTGCGCCGCGCCGAGGAGATACTGGCGCGCCAGCTGGAGTTCCTCGGCGGCAAGCATCCGCTGCTGGTGGGCATCGCCAAGGGAGTGACCCGCAAGGCGGGGCTGGAGACGCTCATCATGGGTGAGAGTCACGAAGAGATGCACCTGCCGGCGGACATGCCGGCCCTGCACCTCATCCAGCACATCCGTGACGAATCCCACCGCTTCGCCATCACGGGTCACCGCGCGAGACGGGCGAAGGCCCGTACCAGCAGCAGCCTGGAAGAGATCCAGGGGGTCGGGCCCAAGCGGCGTCAGGCCCTGCTCAAATACCTGGGCGGCCTGCAGGAGGTCAAGAAGGCGAGCGTGGACGAGCTGGCCCGGGTGCCCGGCATCAGTCAGGAGCTGGCCCAGCACATCTTCGAGGCCCTGCACGGCCATTGAGGGCGGTGCACGCACAAGGGCCGTGACGGGGAGGGGGCCGAAATGCCATAATGCCCGGGCTTTTGAGGATTATTGATGGATTCATGAACCAAGGCGGGTGCCAACCCGGTTGCAACGCCAACCTGGCTGGGGCTACCATCTAGCGGTATACAAGAAGTGGCTGAAAATAATGACAAATATTCCTAATTTACTGACGTTTTTCCGGATATTGCTGATCCCCGTCTTCGTCGTCCTGTTCTATCTGCCCTACCAGTGGTCCTATCTGGCCGCGGCCATCGTCTTCTTCTTGGCCGCCGCCACCGACTGGTTCGATGGCTACCTCGCCCGCAAGCTGAACCAGTCCACCGCCTTTGGCGCCTTCCTCGATCCGGTCGCCGACAAGATCATGGTGGCCGCCGCCCTGGTGGTCATCGTCGAGCACTACAACACCGTCTGGGTCACCATCCCCGCCATGACAATGATAGGGCGCGAGATCATCATCTCCGCCTTGCGCGAATGGATGGCCGAGCTCGGCAAGCGTTCCGCCGTGGCGGTGAGCTGGATTGGCAAGTGGAAGACCATGATCCAGATGGCCTCGCTCACCGGCCTGATCTGGCAATACGATATCTGGATGGTATGGTGTTCCTACCTGCTGCTCTACGTGGCCACAGTGCTCACCTTCTGGTCCATGTTCCAGTATCTGCGCGCGGCCTGGGGCGATCTGAGCTACCACTCCCGCTTCTGAGGGAGGAGGCCCTCGCCCGGGCAGCGGGCGAGGGCAAGAGTGACGGTTTCCCAAGTTGCTTTGCCAGATAGGCAACAAGTGCTGAAAAAAGACAAAAAGCATAAAAAATGGTCGAACGATCAGAGTATTAAATAATTTGGGTTGACTGACGGGCCAGCATCGCTAGAATGCGTCCTCGTAGTCAGGCACTCAGCCAGACCAATGCGGGAATAGCTCAGTTGGTAGAGCACGACCTTGCCAAGGTCGGGGTCGCGAGTTCGAGTCTCGTTTCCCGCTCCAGTTTCTTGCTCGTTCAGAGCAGTGAAAGAGAGAGTACCAAGTCTCTTTTTTGCATGGCGCGTTAGCAAAGCGGTTATGCAGCGGATTGCAAATCCGTTTAGTCCGGTTCGACTCCGGAACGTGCCTCCATATTGACCAGTCCGCACAGCGGGCTTGATACCGATTGCGGTGCCCGAGTGGTGAAATCGGTAGACACAAGGGATTTAAAATCCCTCGACGTTCGCGTCGTGCCGGTTCGATTCCGGCCTCGGGCACCATTAAGATTGAAGAAAAAAAGTCTTACAGATTAAACAGATACGACGCTTTATTGCGTCGTTTTTGTTTTTACCTCTCTCTAAAATTTCTCTCCAACTTTTCCTTTCTTGTCCATTTCTTGTCTAAGCGACTTACTACTTCCTGCTACTCGTTGCGAACAACCTGCGCTTCGCCCCAACATAGCCAAGGACACGTGGTTAGCCTGCGCTCCGGGCCTTTCCGGGGTCTGTCTCTGGTGCTGAGACAAGTGCCGCTCACCGTTACCCCTTCCGCTTCACCCCCTCCCAAACCCGCATTGAATCCCCTTTGAAACAGATATTAATCCCATGATCCAACCCATCATCGGAGGTATCTATGCAGACCAAATTTCGCTTTACCAATGCAGCTATCAAGGCTTTGCCCGCACAACAACGAGACGCAGGCGCTACTGAACTGGAGTTCTCCGATACAGAGGTCATTGGCTTAAAACTCTTGTCAGGAAAAAGCCAGGGCAGTAAGCGTTTCCTACTGCGCTATACCCTCCAGGGCAAGAAGCGCAGCATCGCCCTGGGGCGATTCGGCGATATCGATGTGAGCCAAGCCAGGACCATTGCCCGCAAGTACAAGGCGATGCTGGCAGAAGGTATCGACCCGGTAGCAGAGCGGGATAGCTACAAAACCGAGCCTACCCTTTCGGAGTTCTTCTGGCAGACCTTTTTGCCACACCTCAAGACCATCGGCAAGCGGTCGATCAGCAGCGACATTCAGCGGTTTAAACACAATATCGAACCACGCTTTGGGGCCATGCGTTACCGGCAACTCAAGGCGATGGATGTCCTGCAGTTGCAATCGGAGATGGTTCACCCTAACAACCCTCAGCAGACGGCCTACGCACCGAGTACCGCCAACAGGGTATTGGCCCAGCTAAAGACCATGGGCAGCTATGCGGTGCGCTGGGGCATTCTGGAGACCAATGAGGCGGCCAAGATCAAGCTGTTGAAGGAGGACAATGCCAGGACGCGTTTCCTATCAATTGAAGAGATGAAACGGGTCATTGAGGTGGCATTGCAGGACCGCAATCAAGCAGCAGGTAGCTTCATCGCGATGCTCTACCTGACGGGGGCGAGAAAGTCAGAGGTGTTACTCGCTAAATGGGAACATGTGAACTGGGAGGATAAGACGCTGTTCGTACCCCTGACCAAGAATGGCAAGAGCCGGATCATTTACCTGAGTGCGTTGGCTATCGATATTCTGGAGAAGCTCCCCAGAATAGCCGGTAATCCCTATGTGTTCGCGAGCCAGCATATTCGCTGTCAGGGCAAGCCCATCGGTGAACCCAGATGTGCCTATGAACGGGTGTTGCAGAAGGCCGGTATCGAAGACCGCGATGAGGTTTGCTTCCATACGGCTCGCCATTCTGTCGCCAGTGCCTTGGTCTCTTCCGGGCAATACAGCCTGTATGACGTCAAGGCGCAACTGGCCCACGCCAACATTCAATCCTCCCAGCGGTATGCAAAGCTGACCTCTGAGCGCAGTCGCAATATCAGTGAAGGTCTCTCGTCGATGATCCAGGCGGAGTGACCGAAAAGGTATTGTTTATAAACAGATATTAATAACCAGACAGCGCTGTCACATCGGCTGTTGGTCCACATTTCACAGTTCCTAGGCCCTTAAGTTCATCTGAGCTTAAGGGCCTTTTTATTGGAGAGAAAAACACGATGAAAACTTGTATGGAATGGCCGGATGAGACATTGCTCGCGGCCTACCCGGCACTCCATGTCTCGGTCATGGAGCAAATTATCGAGCCCTTTTCATCAGTAGAGGAGGGGAGGGCATTCTGGGACGCTACCGGTTGTAGTCTGGTCATTGTCGAGAAAGGTGATTCGCTCAGCGAGTTTCAGGTCTTACCGCTGCACACCCAGAATCAGGTGATGTTCGGTTTGCGTTACCCGGAGCAAGAGTTCGCCATATCCGAAGATTGGCGTCTGTTGCTGGCCATCCTCAACGATGAGGGGGCGGGCATTTACCTGCTGATCCACTCAGATGCACCGCTGCTTCCTACCCTGGAGGTGATGCACCATGAGTAATCCCAGCCATAGCGACATCATGCGAAAGTTAAAAGAGATCAAGGGGATTAAGGAGCTGCTGGAAAAGGCCGTGCTCTTGTATGTCCTGCTCACGGATGGCGATCTGCCGGTCTGGTGCTATGCGCTCATCATCGGTGCGCTGGCTTATCTGGTAAACCCGTTCGATGTAGTACCAGATCCCATTCCATTTGCCGGTTATCTCGATGACTTATCGGTCATCACCTCAGCACTAGCCGCACTGCCGGTTAAGTCACACCACCGTCAATCCGCCAAGGACCGAATGAGATCACTGTGACAGTGATGGAGTCGGTCCTGTCGCGCTATCGCGTTTTCTATGACCCTCTATCTATGACCCTTTATCTATGACCCATCTACCGATGATCTGGAGATCGCAATCTCTGGTTATCTAACGATGTTGTAAGGAAACTATCATGACAAGACCCCGTAAAAACCGCGTTGAAGAGACCCCTAAATCTGTCAGTAATACGGCAGCAGCATCAAACACCCCCGACACCGCGCCAACCACAGAGCCCCCACTCACATCCGGAGCAAGCGGCTGCGCCGACCCCCTCTCGCCAGCCCTTGCGGCTGACGCCGACAAGGCCAGGCCTGGACCCGGCGACACCGCAGACTCCGTGCCCGGCGGCCCTGCACCCATACACACCTTGCTCAACCATACCGCCGAGAAACTCAGTGCCCGATCAGAAGGTTTGATTTTCTATGCCATTGGTCGTCATGAAGAGAGTGGCGAGCTGTTCCTGAAAATCACCGGCAATCAGGGTGGGGGTCTGCATAGCAAGGAGTGGATTGCGCTGTCGGCGATTGACGGTGTGTTGTGCTCCTTGCCCGCAGACAAGCCGTTTAAATCCAGCGTTATGAAGCGACTGTTTAAAGGTGGCAGTGCCAATAACGCCGGATTCTTATCAGCCATTCTGCGCTCGGACGGGCTGAAGTTGGTCCAGAAGGCAGACGGCAATCCGATGCTGCACGAACTGGTGCCTGATTACCTTGAGCGCTTGGGTTCGCTAACCAATGAGCTCTGTACCGTATCTTCTACCATCGAATAACCCCTGCATAGCACTCACCTGTCCAAGGGTGAGCCCTCCAACAACCAATCTGAGGTGATTATGACGATCCCATTTGCGGGCGATTTTGCCCTGCCTGTCAGTCAGGCATTGATGAGTATTCTGGATCAGGAACTGGTTAGATCTGGAATGGTGCTGAAGGGATAATCCAGTCTGGTCTTCAACTTCCGGGACCCGGATTACGGCCCGGTCCGTGGCGGCTTTCATCCGGTAGAAATACGGCTGCTCAAGCGTAAAGACAGGTGGCTGTTCGATTACGTGACGGACTTTAGCTATCAGGGGCCGGAGGATATGGCGGAGTTGGTCAAAGAGATCGACTTCAACTTTTTGAGCGAAGAATACTACCTGCTCCGTTACGGCCAGATGGGACCAGCGTCGGCCAGGGAGCTCTATACGATGTGGGAGTCGAACTTCGTCAGTTACTACCAGATGGGCGTGTTTACCGTCTCAGTGGCTGCGTAACCGTCGCACCGGACAGGAGAGGAACAGGAACCAGCGGCGGTTTGGTACTGGCAGTGGCGCTGCTGTGTTTACCTTTCCATGTAGGGCAAGGAGCGATGGGCTAACCCAACTCGAAACCGGTCAGCGGCTCAGTAGGTTAGTCCATCCTTCGTCTGTTTCAGGTGTCCTTCTCACCACCCATCCCCCAAAACAAGTATCCCCGGCCTGTGGCTGGGAGGCTTGTTTTTTTGTCATTGGCGAGGAGGGAGAAAGACAGATATGTGTGTATCCCCAATAGCGTTATTCCACCAAGCCTGAAACCGGCTGACTATCTGGGTTTTTGGATACTTGTTTGCACGCAACAGGCTAGATTTGCGTAGCACAGAGCTGCCACCGTCGAGTAATCGCTCATTCTGTGATGATGGCAAATGTTAAATTTTTCAATCTGCTGGTATGGTAGGATTCTTACGCATCTATAGGTGGTAGGCTACAAGTTCTAGCTGAAGCAGCCTGGTTGCAATAGGTGTAGGTGGGTTTGAGTTCTCCGAGGTCTGTCTATTGCCAAAAAATAATAGGAATGGTCCTAGATGAGCTAAAGTTTACTGTTTAATAAAAGATCATGTTTTTTTGATGAAAAATTCCATAGAGAGTAAAAATGAAAACATACAAAGATGTGTACATTCATGCAGCGGATAAATCTATCGTAGAGCTTATTTCTAAGGTAACTGAAGATATTAACCCCCATTGGAGCCGGTCATACGAAAGTGAAGAAAACTCAAAATATTTAGGAGAGGTAGCTTTTAGTTTTAAGAGGTCTGGAGACAGTGTTTTACCTGATGCGGGTGTAAGTATTTTTAAAAAGGAAGGAAATACGTGGTACATCCCAAATGTTGTGCCACTTCAGCAGAGTCAATTAGATTATGATGAGTATAATGAAATTATTACGGATTTCTACGCATCCTGTTTGAAGCCTGTAGCATCTGAACTAGGTATAGATGTTGAGATTACTTCTGGGTCGTTAAGTGGTGAAGACATAGTGGGCGTTGATGGATTCAGGTTACTTAAAGCATTTTCTTTGTCTGCAAATAAATCTACAGGTAGCTCTCACCCTTGCGATCAAAGAAGATGGTTTGCATTTATCGTTGGGACCTGTAGTAATGGAGAATATATTAGCACATCAGATCTGATTCGAGTTTTATGTGAGCAAGGGTGGAGTGAAAATACAGCTGAAAAACTTGCAATAGAATATGAGTTTGCAAGAGACTTAATTAAGTACATGGAGAGTTGATTCATGTATTTATCCACTAATGATGTCAAGGTTGATATCTTAAAAAAAGAACTCCCAGTACTCTTTTTTGATACGTGTTCAATTCTTGATATTCTAAACTCTTTGCATTTGCATAACTTATCGGAATCTTATGCTTGTAGCATGCTCGATTTGATTAAGTTGAACGAAAAATCGTGTTGGCTTGTATCCTGTCAAAACGTCCATGAAGAATGGCATGATAATATCGATGGGGTTCTTGCCACGATGGATAGGGAGGTAAATAAAATTGATAGGAGTATATGCTCTGCAATTGCTGTGAGTAATTTGCTCCTGAATAGTAATTTTTCGTTACCGCCGAGAATATCAAGTCTAAATATATCAACAAAAGTTAAAGGCTTATCAGAAAGGTTCTTACATTCATGTCGCTCAATTGAAAGAACAACCTCTCATACATTAAAAGCTATGCAGAGAATTAGAAAATTAGAGGCACCAGCAAGAAAGGGGAAGTTAGAACCTAAGGATTGTGAGATTGTTGAATGTTTTTTAGACCTTTGTCATGAACTAAGATTGGGTGGCTTTAGAGAGAGAATAATATTCTTTACTGCAAACAAAGATGATTTTGGCACATATGGAAAATTGAAGTCACCACTAGATACACAGTTTAAAGCTTATGATGCAGATTTGATCAACAACGTTGATCACGTTCTCGCAATATCCAAAAGACAAGTATAACTATCCATTTAAGAGTCGCAAGGGTACACCAATATGCTTCTTATAACAGTTATCTTCCTTGTGGACGCTATACTGTCAGATGAATTAAAGCAGAATATTTCCTGATTTTTCTATTTTTAGCTAAGCGGTTGGTATTAACTACAAAATAAAAGGGTCACAACAGTGGATGTTGTGGCCCTGACCTGATGCTTGATCACAGGAAATTAGAGGCATGAATTAAACACTAACACCAGCACTTTCAAGGGCTCTGCGTTCCTCTAAAATAGCTTCGAAAGCATCATGAATAGGAGTCTCTTTATTCATGTTGGCTTCTACGTGAATAAGTGCTCCAGCAGCTTCTGCAAATGCTTGTGCGGAATTTGGCTTCGAGTGCGTTGCCGCCATTTTATTAATTATTTCGGCAGTAGATACCTCTGCCTTTTTGGCACGGTTAAGAGCATTGCGATCTTTACGAAATGCTCCTTGCTGTGTAAGTGTACCCATGTTTTACCTCAGTGTGTTTTTGTGATTTGACTAATTCGCCCGGGAGAAAGTTTATATTCTTCAGCTAAACTCTTCTTCGGTGTACCGGTTCGAGATTTTTCTCGAATTTCCATATCGCGAACACGAATCTTTAACTGATCAATTTCGCGAGACTGATGGTCAGCAACCTTAGCTGAGATTCGTTCCCGCTCTTCAATAGAGCTTAATCTATTACTATGCTCTTCTAGCTCTTCGACAATAAGCTTAAGTGCGTCGATTGTGCGTGTCATATAGCACCTCCTTACAATGGATAGAAATATACTTCTTTAAGTGGGGATGACAAGCGTTTTTTTGATGAAGCTAAACATGCTTTCACATGTTGTTGATTTTAAATGATTTAAATTTCGTGAGATTTAGTGCGCCGTGAAAGTTTAGCTGTTTTGACATCGGCCATGGTAATTAGAAAAACGATCTTAGAGGGATTTGGATTTGCCCCCGATTTAAATAGAGCGTCATTAGACTCTGTTATTTAATGGAACCCTACCAAAATAGGGGCATGTAGCACCCTCGAAAAGTGACTCTAACCACCCATTCCGCCATTTTTTTTACCCTGACTGGCTATCTGTCGTCAAAAAATAGCCCAGGAGGCCCGTGTTCTGGTTCGTATAGTCATCATTACAGTGCCACGTAAAAAGAAGGGGAAGCAATTATTATGTTGCTTCCCCAATCGCCTTATTACACCAACCAGATATTGCTATATCAATCAGTCGGTTATCACTTCATGACTCGGCGCATCCAGCGTGATTTGCGCTATCTCGGTCTTGGGGTTGTTCAACCGGCCTTGGAGCTGTGGCATGTCCTCGGGCTTGAACAGCGCCCCCAGACCTATCCCTGGACACTCTTGCAGGATCACCCGCATCAGGCGGACGGTGCGCGTCGTCACCGGTACACACTGCCCGACCAGTTTGGCGCGTTTGGCGGACTTGCAGTCATCCACGCTGGTTGGGCAGCCATTGACCGTCAGCCATTCGGCCAGCTCATCGTACCCCATCGTTTTCGTCATGCCGAAGGCGGACTGGGTATAAGCACGCAGAAAAACCCGCTTGAGGATACCAAGCGAACCCTCATCCGTCATACGCATTGGTAAACCTTTTATCGACGCCTTGCAGACGAAGTAATCCTCCCAGCTCTCCCAGTCATCGAGGGTCTTCAGACAGTTCGACCGCCGCCAGTTATCGAATACCACACGTTGCTCCATAGCGGCTGCTACCGTCGGCCAGGGGCGTGTATCAAAGCAAATATGCTCGGTGCCTAGCACACTCTGCATTGATGGCAGCATGGGTTGCCGCTTGAAGTCGAACTCAAGATTCAGGGTCTTTGACCTGCTCACGGAGACGAGATCGCGTTCATTGATCCACATTTCAGCCGTAGATATTAAATGGTCACTCTCGACTTTTTGGCCGGGGGTACGATTCAGATAAAGGTCAAGCATGTACGCCTGATGCAGCTCCTTAGTGCAGGGGGGCTTAACCCCAGCCTTGGCCAGGATTTGGGGCTGACCCTCAACGCCTTCTGGTGTGAGTTGACCACGAGTCTTCATCGCGATGACCTGTTTAACCTGATGTTTTTGCTCCAGCATCCGAAAGCCAGGGCCATCCAGTCGCTCGCCCAGTTCCTGAAAGCGGCGGCATATCGGGCCAGTCAGCACAAGTTCGTCATAGGTTGCATCGGTGAGGAAGCCATCCGTCGTGACGCTCACCACTGTTCGGTGAGCAGGGATGGAGGCCAAGACTTCTCCGAGTACGGCACGGATCAGGCCGGTCGTATGTGCGGCAAAGAATGCGTTGGTGATGGCGGAGCGCTCAATGGGCTTGCTCACTCCACTGGATGTATCGAAGGCTGACTTGCCCCTCAGACCTTGAGCCAGCTTGCCATAGAGAGAGTTACCGATTTCTTTCCAAAGTAGCTCTTCGAAGGATTTCTTCACATACGATTGGCGTTTTTCCCTAACCTGCGAGACAAAGGGTTCAAACAGGCGCTGTGTCGTATCTGCCCAAGGGATGATGACACCTTGATGTATCTCAATCTGGCAACCCATGCGGAGTGCGACCTCGATCTCTGGTGCGGTACAGAGCGATTCACCAGTGAGGGGGAACAACAGGCCAATTTCAGTACGCACCGGTAGGCTGGGATAACGTGTCCCGTCTGGAAATCTAAATTTAACGCGAGCAAGACCAAAGACATGGCCACAGAACTCAGCTGTGTTCGTGGTCATTCGCCCTCGCTCATAATCAAGGGGAAAAAGGTCAACGAGCCCTGTGGTATAGGCCCCGCTGAGGTCGAAATCGTTGAAGAGCGATAGGGGGGTCGGGCCACCCCAAAAGCATTCATTTCGTCCACCGTGGTAGCAATCGATGGCAAGACTCTCGAATAGCTTTGCAGCAGGGGTCATCTCCCGAATCGTCTTGGTCACAGGTCTGGATGTATTTTTGTTCCATCCAGTTTGCACCACCTCATGGGTTCCAAATAGCTGATCCCGGTCTTGGCCCGTTTCGCGCAGATGTTTCAGGAACACCGATGTGGCACAGCCGCCAATCGTCTTTGGCAGGGATGAAAGCCCCAGTGTCTTAGCGAATGCATGGAGTTGTAGGCCATATTTGACTGCAATTTCGGCATCGCGCAGGGCATAAGCTTCAAAGGCTGCCTTGTTGCTGGCGAGTAGTTCATCCATGCGATCAATAGAGTAACCCGCAGGGAGTGACAATTTTGGTAAGCCAATGAGTTCACCAACGGCTGCAAGGCCCGCACCACCAGGGGTGTGTAACATAGTATCGACAAAGGTGATCAAGGTTCTTTGTGCTTTACGCTGCTTGTCTCGCAAAATCAGCGGGGCAGGTTTAGCTTGACGGTGCAAGACGTTCTCAAGATCGATGCCATAGGCATTGTGTATGGACGCCACTGTTCGGCGAATACCATTAACCTGAGTTTTGAACCGCCAGAAGTCGCCAAACGAGGCAAGGTCTGCTCTTAGGAAATGGGCATACACAAATACGTGCTTGGGCCATTCTGTGATTAGCCCCTTCGCTTTACATTCAATAATGATGTGGCTGATAAATCGTTCAAAGCTCAGTCGGTCAGATTTCTTCGAAGAGGCGGGATAAATGATGTCTGCGTGCTCTCCTTTTTCCGTTTTAACAAAGAACTGGTAGGAGAGAATGTCGTTGTGCATTGTCTTGGGGTTGTATACGTATTCGCTGTCTATGCCTATATGGATCCCTGCACCTTTTGCGGGAACCACTGTCTCCCCAGGCTTGAGATAATGCTGGGTGCGTAACCGCAGTGCCTTGTTTGTTGAATTCTCCTGTGCTGACAACAGGTAGCCGGGGATTTGCGTGTCGTCAGCAATCGAGGATCCGTCTGCGGTAACCAGTTTGCCGTTGTTGAGTAAGGGGGACTCACAGATAGAAGCGAGAACAGCATCCAACGGTGATGCTGCCGTAGCAAACAAGTCGATTGTCACATCAGTAGATAGGGGCGTATTGCTGGTATCGGCAGGCTTGGTGATGACTTTGCCTTCACGCATGACATGGTCATAATCCATGTCGTACAGACCGAGGGGGATAGCCAAGTTGCTCATTTTTTTCTGGCCTCAGAAATTGAAGAAGGGCCCTCAGGCCCTTTTGTTACAGCTGATTGGCTAGATGTCTTAGAGCAGCCGGGCTGTGATGGTGTCTAAGCAAGCGCTGCGTTCTTCTTCGGTCTTGAACACAAGCCAATGGGGTTGTACCTGTAGAGATTCATTGAACAGGCCGATGAGCAACGCCTCGTTCTTATCGATGGAAACCACACGATCAACCCATTCAATGTCGACGAAGCCGTTGGCGAGCACGAGCAGGTTGCTTTTGGTTTGGCGCTGAACTTGTTTACACAATTGGGTCATCTCCGTCAGCGCCTCTTCTTCCGTATCGAACTTCATAACAGCCACCGCCTGCTGTGGGTTATTACGTTGCCAGAGACTGAGGTAATAGGTGCCATCGTCACCCTGTGACGGCAGTATCAGGCTCCGTGTGAGGGCGCTGAGTTTTAACAAGTTGGTGCCACAACGCACGAACGAAGAAGTTTTGTTGGTTTGAGCTTGGGTAGTGCTTTGCATTGCCATAATGTTTACCTTCTTATCAGTTAGTAAGCCGAGAAAGTCGTTCACTTTCCCAGCGGATGACTTCCTGGATGGGGAAGCGAGTCTGCCGACCGATGGTGACGAACGGGGGTAACGTCTCGGGGGCGATGACCATCTGTTTGTCTACCCAGCTCTTGCTGACTCGCCATCGCTGGGCCAGCTCGCTTCGAGTGATCATTTTGTCTTCGTCCATCGCGACCTCTCGTTTGTGCTGTTCGTTCGACTGGAGCTACTGTCCCAAAAATCGAGAACATAAAATCTCATCTGTCATGCACGCTGCTCCAACTAGCCTGTGTGGCGTTGATTTTTTCGATGAGCTCGTTGACCTGATATCTCGCGTACAGCCGTGTCGTCTCAAGGGAGTTGTGGTTGAGTGTCTGAGCTGCCAGGGCCAGATCACCGGTTTCCTGGAGCAAGGTGGTGGCAAAGCTGCGGCGCAAATCGTGAATACATAGACCTTGGATCCCCGCATGTTTACAGATTTGTCCGAAGGCATGGCGCGGATACGCTAAAGGGGCATTGGCCCGGTTAGGAGAGAAAAATAAGTAGTCTTTAATGCCGAACGCTGCCTGCTGCTCTCTAATCGTTGCGATGGCTGACGTCGATAACGGTACAACGTGCTGTTGGCCGTTTTTGGTGAGAGGAAGGACGAGATAACCAGCATCAAGATGAACGTTCGAATTCTTGATCGAGAGCACCTCACCGATCCGCATCCCTGTATAGAGGGAAAGCAACAAGGAGTTGGCCCCAGGTGTTTGTAGCGCATGGCATGCCGTGATAAACCCCTGACGTTCATCCGTGGTGAGGACTCGGTGACGCTGGTTGTTTTCTTTGAGTCTCTTTACCCCATTCATGGGGCTAGAAGCTAGATAGCCATGTTCGACCGACAGCGTGAACATGCGGGAGAGGGCAGCGAGGATCTTGTTTACACTGGATGGCTGGAGATGGGCACAGAGGTCGAGCTTGAACGATTCAATGTCTTGGCGCTCGATTTTTCCGATCTTGCTGGCACCAAAGCGAGGCAGGATATACTTCTTCACCTTATACAGCTCAGATGCCGTGTTACGTTTGTTCAGCTTGAGGTCGGTGAGGTAAAGGGTTTGATAGACCTCATCGAGCCGTTTGTTCTTGCCCAGCGAGTAAGTGCCGCCTTGGAGTGCCTGCATTCGCTCATAAACAGCGCTACGAGCATCCTGGATCGACATGTATGGATACGTGCCAAGCGTTTCACAGATCGGCTGGTAGCGATGGGTGGTCTTGAACAGAAAGGAGAGGGATGAAGGGTAGCGCATGATCCGAAGTTGAGGATGCGTTACGTCCTTGTACTCCTGCTGCTTCCCGTTCGCAGGGGGAGGAAGGGCATCAAGGGTTTTACGAGTGAAGTGTAGGGGGATGATGGGCATGACTGTTACCTCCTGATAGTGGGGAGGTAACAGTAATCAATGCGTGGTTTGAACTATCTCATGCGTGATGCATGCTGGTCAGAACATGCTCCCTAGTGATTGAAGTAGTAGTCAACGAGCGATGGATATTTGTACATTTCGGTGATGAGGTTTCGTCTAGTTGCAAGAGTATCTGAGCTAGAATCCTTGGACCCCATCTGTGTAAGTGGAAATGCTTCGTCAAGTGCCATAATCATTTCAGGGCCCGTTATATAGTGCTCTTCGGTTATATCAGTCTTAGAGCATTGAAATTTTGGTTGCGAGTGTTGCCAATAATATAGCCAAATCTTGTAAGTTATATTTCTTATCCTAGTTGATACACAAGCAACTTTATGTGTCGTTCCCTCTCCAAAAGACCTTGTTATCTGGTCATGGCGAAAGTAGGTGTCAGGTGTCATTGTTTTACTGCGTGGCTGTAGCTTTCTCGAAGTTTCGATGTCATCAAGAGTTTTATAAACAGTCATGGCAAAAATATTAACAACAATGCGTATTTGATTTGTCGTTTTTTGAAAATTATCTAGTGTTTCCTGCAATGCTTCACTGGGAGGGGTGTTAGTAAGTAGTTGTTTATCTCGATTAAAAATCCTAAGAGAATATATGATGGGGTTTGTAATAGATGTCATGACTATATAGGCTATAAGCTCATCTACAGTCCCAGGGATCTCTTTTTTAGGAAATGCATTAAATATAGAATTAGCAAATGATTTAGCTTTTTTAACCATAGCTAGAGCTGGAACGTCGACCCAATGTGGTTCGGCTTGTTGCCAAGGGATAGGCGTGTCACTACCCTGTATTGTAACGGAAAGGGAGGCCCCCAGATCATTCATAGAGTGCAAGAGCATAGTTACGTCTTGCTTAAAGCTTAGGTCTATAAAACTATTTCTATTCTTTAAAAAATATAAGCGCATTGCTTTGGATAATAAATTTTCGTATTTTTCTTCTTTGTGTGAAAACTTATCAATCTTATTCTTTAGTTTCTCATGAAGATATTCAAAGTAAGGGAGAGCTAGCCGCATTTCATCGTCTCTATAAAACAAATTATTTACAGAGTTGAAGAAGGAACGTGTATTCATAAAATCACTTCTAGGTCTTCCATCTTCATTCATAAAGATATGACGCAGCTCATCCTTTCCTAGCAGACTGGAAAAGAAACTGATATCAGGGTCATCGTGCCCGATGAGTCTATAACTTCCTTTAGCCATATATCACCCAAATAAAAAATATAATTTTTCTATTTTTGCTACTTACAAGCACTTCCTGACATATCTTACTCGCTGTACTAGCTAAGAGGAAACAGCATTGTTTTGACCAAGATCATGTTTTCGAGTGAGGTAGAGGGCTTGCTGGGGGGGCGGCAGTGATGAATGACAGCACTGGCAATGGATGATGATGGCCATAAGTCATAGTGATTTTCAATAACCATCATCATGCATATTGCCCATATGATTTTCAGTATTACTGTGTATTTTATAGATTCAGAGCAAACTGATCATGGTGATGTAAAGATCTTTAATTCTACATCTAGTTCATCTGCAGTGCTTAGCCAATCTTCGATGAGCTGATACGCTTGAATGCTAGTCGGCGAACAGGCCTGCGGGTTCTCCATGCTAGTGATGAAGTGTTTGGTAGAGAACGAGTTTCCTGTGACGATCCAAATTTCTTTTTTACACTTAATGGATAATCTTCTCGTACATATCAGATCCCATATTTTTTGGGAAAGGGAATCGTCATCTGGTGCTGGATGGTTAATTATTCCATCTACTAACCTATAACGTGTTTTCAATGGATGCTTTGCATTATCGGAGGGCCAAGAGTTCTTCCATGTTGAGTAGTTTCCAGGTTTAATTTCGCTATTGCCAGAAATTAGCATATGAATGTTTTTTATTGCCTGACTACCAACTTCAGCGATGGCACCGGCTGATGATTCAGGCTTTAAGGTATCACCACACTTAACATGAACAAAACATAACTTCTCTGGCGAGGACAAAATGAAATCGGCCGGTTCAACACCCATGTCGCAGCAAAGTACTATATCACATCCGGGTATATATGTTGCAAATGGTCCAAGCGAACCATGTGGAGTAGCCGGGTCACCGTATCCCTTGAGCATATCAATAAGATGAAAGATAGAATTCGTGTCAAAATTATCCTTGGTAGTTAGATGATATTTTCCATCAATCGCATGCCCTTTTTCCTTAAGATTGCGAGAGTTGAGTGCATCAAGAGGAAAAAGTGCATTACATGCAAAGCTGTCTGCGGCGCTAATTCCACGCTCGTAGGGCAACGCAAGTTTATAAAACGCTCCGCCTAGGTACGTTACTCCGTCTTCGTATAGTACTTTCAACCTGTGGCCAGAGTTTAAAAATGCTGTTATCCATTTGAGATCGTCTCGTGCCTCAGAAGCTCCGGTCAGAGCGACCTCAAAATAACCATCTTCACCCAAATAGGTCAGAGCGAGCTCTATCAGATCGCCTTGGGCGTCGAATGTAATACCATCTTGATAGTCAACATAAAAAAAATCAGGATTGACTACACCATTATCAGTGGGTGTTGGACTATTACAATCCGTAAAGTCAAGTAACACGGACAGTATTTTTGAAATAGGTTTATTAACTATTGGCTGTGCATATGATTTGATCAGTCGTCCGGCGTTTCCTCCTGCATTGATACACTGACTTATCATATCAACCCATTCAGAAATATCATAAAGCGTGAAGTTCGCTTCTTTTTGGTCGACAACCCTCCCAGACCTGGCACCAATATAAAAGCTACTGTCTCTTTTTCCGTCCATGCCAATGTTGTCGACCTTTACCATGGTTAGTGCGTATTTGGAGTTGCTCTGATTGCCACGGTCACTATCAAGATTCTGTCCCTTCAGCGCTACAGACTCCGGACGTCGAACAGCCTGACCGATAGCTCGGGCATGTGTTTCTTTGATTTGATGAATGGCTGTCTTTGCAGCCAGAGCTGTCAGCTTGTCAATATGAATCGCATCACGAAGTCGATACTGCTCTTGGTTGTAGTACCGTCTGCCACCACTATCGAAGATAGCGACACCCGATTCAATTTCTTTTACGATAATGACGTGCAGTTTTGGTTCAAAGAAGAGCTTGTTTGTAAAAAATCTCGAACTATTAAACTCAACATAAACGATAACCTGCATATCAAGAACATCAGCGTAGGTCTTAACTAATGCTCCAGTTCCGTGCAATTCCCAATAAAGTCGGTCCATCAATAGAGGTAGAGAGAAGTTATCTCCTTTTTGGACAAAACATACCGATGCATGTGGAATATTGAAATCATCTATTGGGTTAAGGCTACTAAGGTCAACTCTTTCTTTGAATTTGCCATCAAAGTAGCTGTATTTTGGAAAACTATCGAGAAACGACCCAATTAGATAACTCGTGCTGAGCGAGCGAACAAATTCTGATGCCCCACCACTGGCAAGATAGTCATCAAATCGTTGATAACTCTCCCACATCCCTTCGTTTGCTCCGTGGCTAAGGTCTATTACCAATGGCTGAACCTCCCCATAACGACGGACGACCCGACCTACCGCCTGTACTAGTTCACGCCCGCTTCCCAATTCATAGGTGAGGATCAGCAATTTAGCCTCAGGGATATCAATCCCCTCGTCAAGTTTGTGCTGGTGAATGATAATTCGAAGACCTTCTACTTTAAGCGCAGGGCCCACTCTTTTGAACCTATTCTGCTCCTCATTTATATCTAATCGCTCATGTACACTTGCTGTTGTGAATAGCCTAGACAGTAGAACATGGTACTTTTGTATTTCCACCAGGTTTTTACATTTCACAATGCATTTCAAATCGTCATTAGCATTCAGATAGTCTTGGATCTTTGCTGTTAACTCCAATTCACTTTCTATCTGTTCATATCGTGGGGCCATGATAACCCCATCATCTATAGCATCTTTAAAAGTAAAAACATAAAAATGCTCAGTGTTTACGTTTAACTCAAACAAGTCATTACGATAAGGCGTTGCGGTAATTACAACTTTCATTGCCGAGGACTGACGTATTATTTCACGCCATATAGGAGAAGGTTCGGAGTGCCCCTCATCTACAATAATAAGATCAAAGCTTTGTTGTACTTCTTTTAGCTCATCATCACTCAGTTTTGTCAATTTTTGGAAGCTAGTGATGTAAACCCCATCACCCTGATTAAAATCAGAGTCACGGTAAGTCTTCTTTAGCTCAAAATCAGGGTCATTAATCGTATTGCGGAAAAATTTTCTCGATATTTCCCGAAAGAGTTGATCCTTCACTGCCTTTCGGTGGCATATAACAAGAACCTTCAAAGCATCGGACAGGTGTGATATGAGAGAAATAACTCCGGTTTTTCCTGCTCCAGTGGGTAGATTGATCAGGAATGCCTTCTCAGTTTCGTTTTTCTCTGCATACCCGACGAAGTTGCGTACAGCCTCCAGCTGACAGCCTCTTAATCTCTCTTGTGCTGAATCCAAGTATTCTAAGATTGTCACAGTAATCATCCATGCCAGTGAAGGGGCTTATATCGAACTTTTTATGAAGCGCGATGGCTGGTAAGCATATCAAATCCATAATTCCATATACCCGATCAAGACCTACAGGTAAATCTCTTTACGAGGCAGATGTAGCGCCCTTGCTTTTTTGGGCATCCCAAAGTGCCTCAAGCAGGAGTCTATAGTGGAGGGGAGAATGCAGTGTAATGTGTGTATCCCCATTGGCGCTGTTACACCTATTCATTCTTCGTCAATAAATCAGATAGTTACGTACAGTCGGCAATACGCATTTCACGCGTGTTGCGCAGGATGATGGATTTTCATATGGGCGATTGAAGCTGGATCAGGAGATGTGGCTCGGCCATTAGTCAGGACCGTTCCGTTTTAGCTAAGTTGTGCGATAAAGAGGCCAGTGCCGCCCGGCCCTGACCTCTGTGTTTTCTGCTCTATGGTGCCGGATTACTGACAGGTTCCCCAGTTTATGCCGTCCGTGCCACATTCCAGGCTATGAGTACCGTCCGCATGGGTTGTCTGCTTCTTGTAGAGGCCGTCGCTGTCGTAACTGGTTCGGATGGTATTGCCATTTTCACTGGCCGTCATGCTCTTGACCCAGCTAGCCGCATCAGGATCTTGGGATGGTTCGTCGTACTGATAGGGGAGGGCTTCGAGAGCCGCAGTGAGCTCACCCATATTCAGGGTGGATAGCTGCCCTTCCAGACCAACCCAGTCGTTCAGGAAGCTGAATGCGCCCACCTGTCGGTTATAGATGAACTGGGTGACGTAACTCAGATCGTTGGCGTCATAGCTGATGGTGGCGTAACGGTGGGTGATCGCTGCCGCCATATCGTCAGGAGCACAGTCGTTGAAGCTCTCTGCCGATGCTTCGGCCAGATTCACCAGTGTGTATGTCTTGGCGTTTGAGCGGGCCGAGAGGGTTTCCTTGATATCACAGCTATAGGGGGTGTTGTCCCCATGGCGCGACTCAAAGTCGTAGCGGGTTGTGTAGGTGTAGTTATTGCCTGTCACTTGGCGCTCTTCACCGTAGATGATGGTCTTGATAATTTGCGCGAAATCATCGCTCACCTTCACCAGCTCGGTGCTGCTCTGGGCTGCCCCTTGCAACTGGATTTCACGATACCAAGCATCCGGATAGGCATTGTTGTGATCGCGACTATCACCCTTGTGGTAATCGACATAGACAAAGGTGGCGTCCGGGTTATTCCGTTTCAAGGCTTCAGTCTCGGTGAAGGATTGCTGCAAACCGCGCACGATCTCCTGGGCCAGCGTGCCTGTCTCGCTATCACCGTTAGCGATGAAGTCCGTATACAACTTCTGCTCGGAAATGTTGTAGTGACTGACAACACGGCTGACGGCCTGTTTCATCGAGGCGATCAACTGCTCCTGCTTTTGCCGGTTCGCCATGACGGTCTGGCAAGTCGTCTGCGATTGTGCTGCCAGCTCACTTTCTACACTGCTCCAGAGCACCGTGGTCAGCGGCGTCACATGGTAGACATCATCCTTGGTGATGGGGGCAAAGGTGGGAGGAAGGACCATCTGATAGGCTTCTGTTACCGGGCCAAGATCCTGGTCCACGGCATCCACCGGCACATCGACCACCAAGGGGGCGTATTGAGCGCAGGTTTGCAGGTCTACCGGCAGCTCTAACCGATAATCACCGGCATCATTGGTGGTTGTCTTGGGTTCACCATCATCCCACTGACGGTTGAAATTGAGATCGAGATAGACGGTAGCGCCTTGAATGTATCCATCAATCGCCTTTCCTGACATCGCCAAGGAGGCACTCGGTGGGGTTGGACTATCCGTGTTTCCACCGTCGCTATCACCACCGCCACAGCCTGACAAAGTAGCCATCAACATCATGGCCAAGGGGGTTTTCTTCATTGTTAGTTTCCCGTTTATTATTGGTATGCGATAACGCCCAAAGCATGGTCCGTTATCATCGTGATAATTTTATCTCGGTGTACGGCTATAAAATGTTGATTAGCCTCTGATTTATGAGTTTCTATTCACCGTGCTTTTCGTTGTGTTTCGGCTTCAGTGCATCAAGGTGCAGACAGTTCTGTCTCGCACACGATGACTTCGCACTCAGATGGGTCAGGGAAGTCTCCGCCTTCGTCGGTGACATATATCTTGTCGGCATGAACGCGGTAGTTACCCGCCGGGGTCAGCAGTGAGTTTTCATACATGCCCTGATAATCGACTGAGACAGAGGTCGCACCATGGGATCTCAATGTGACGTGTCCGTTGGGGGCAATAGTGATGGATTGTTGAATCCCATTTTCACCTCCGAAGTTGAAGTACCGGGTTCCCGTGAACGGCAGCTCGACTGCTTGCTGCTGTGGATCCCCGGTATGGTCAGTACCTCTGGCGCTCTGGCACATTTTCTCTAGCAGTAGATCCAGCATTCCCTCGGGCTGTGGTCGCCCGTTAATCTCCAACGCCTCCACAGAAAAACCATCATCTTGCATCCAGACCTGCACCATGGCCCGTGCAGGCTGACTGGCATAGGTGATGGTGCCGCTGACATTCACCAATTTCCGACCATCCGCCGCTTTCCCGCCGGTCCACTCGGGGTCTTCGAAAAAGCTGTTGACCATCTTCTCGACGGAGATGTTCGGGCACATCTCCAGCTCGCTTTCCTTGAGGGTTGCCACATCCAGCATGCTGAGTACGCCAGCATAAGCGCCTGTCGAGCAGAGCATCATTAAACCGACTGCAGTTTTTATGTTCATACAAGGCGCTCCTCACCACACCCATGAAAACGCGGATATGGGGCGGTAGTTATAGCGACGGTCAAACTCCTCCTGTGTCAGGCACAAAACACGGATGAACTCGATCACGGACAAGATCAGGGGAAGGCCGGTGGTGCAGAGCGCTAGGTAGATAAGCCCCCAGCCCCAGTTTCCGGTGTAGAACTTATGCAGACCAATGCCGCCGCCCAAGAATGCGAACACAGCGGTGAGCCCCTTGCGCTTGCCACGGTGCGCAACGGCGTTTGCGCCGTTTAGCGGTACCTGCGGGGGAGTGGTCGCGGCAGAGGGTTGTTGGGAGGATGCCGCCCCCTCTTTAATAGGCCATGCTGCGATATCGATAGGCTTCAGCAGCTCATCCGTTATGGCTCGGGCTTTCTTCTTTGCGGCGCCGAAGGTATCGATGGCATCGACAAACGAGCCATTGAGGGTGAGCTGTATGGTCTCATCGCCTTGGGAGGCAAAATTCACGGTGATACGCATACCGAAAGGGTTAAAGCCATATTTCCATGCTGCTTCGATCCTGCCTTGGGTGCGCTCGATGGTTTTTAACGTGCCGCCTTGGGCTTGCAAATGGGCGGCGACATGCTCGAAGAGTTGCTCATAGGGACTGGTGGAGCAAAGAGTGTTGTCGGACACTTTTTGCAGGCTGATGGTGTTCATGCATTACTCCTTGGATATCGACTGCGGGATGGTTGACGACAATGTGAAACAGCGACGACAGGTGGTGTCGCGGCATGTCAGGCGCTGTCGCCAGATGTATAAATTGGGATCTTTGTCACAAATGGGTCAGGGCGGAGCCTGGCTCATCAGGGTCAATAGATGGCGTAAATCACGGACGATTTGCTCATGGATAAAACCGGGCGAGATCACGGTGAGCCCCGGCATCCAGGATTTGATGACAGGCAGAATTTGGTTGGCATCGAGCACACGACTGCTCAATAACAGCGCGCCGTCATCCAGGGTTTTGACTATCTCCTGCTCGGGCAGCAACGGGCGATGCTGAAAGTTGATGGCGATGGCGGCACTGGCCTTGAGGATCACCTCGATCATGCCGGAGCGCCAGAGCGTCGGATCGGTCTCGATTTGTCGCGCAATGAGCGCGTCATGAGTAAAGGTCTGTTGCGATAGCTCAACCAGCGCGATGGAGCTCAGCGGATAGGCTTGCAACCGCCCCTCGCTGACGCCGACCAAGTGCTAGGTGCCCTTGTAGTTGACGAGCTGATATGGGCTAAACAGTTGCTTGCGCTGGTCTTTGGTGATGAGCCAGCATTGCAGATGGTGGGTCAGTGCCTGCTCTAATACCGGTAACTGGTGACTCAGTGAGTCGGCGGACTGAGCATCGAACCCCTTGATGGCGAAGAGGCTTGGGGGGCCTCTGTCCAGCAGCTGACCCAGACGATGTTCACTGGCGTGGAGGAACAGATCTGTGATGCCAAGCTGTTCGGCCATTTTTCGCAGCTTTCCATCGCTCTTGTGATTGAGAAACCCAGGATCCAGCCAGTATTGCTGGTTGCGGTGCTCTATCGGTAGATAACTGAGGCGTTGATTGAAATCCTGCTGCAGGGTGCGCACGGTGACGTTGTACTCGGTGGCCAGATCACTGAGGTGCAGCTTCTCACCGCTGTACAGGCGAGTGAGGAGCATACCGAGGCGCTGAGCAATCTTGTCGTGTTCGTGCATACCATCACAGAAGGGGAATAACCGTGTCGTGGATTATCCAAACAGGCCGCGACACGGCGTGACGAATTGGATGGCAGGCAGTTTTTCGCAAAACCCATCATCGGCGATGGGCTTTTGTCATCAGGAGAGGGGTTTTGTTATCAACCGGCGAGAAGCGGTTGAGCAGGCCGGGAAGACTGTTGAGGACTGGGGGGCAATATACTCGGCGCGGGTTTCCGCTTCGTTCATGGATTACTCCCTATAGCCAACATATTCATGATCAGGCGGATCAGGGTCTCCTTTTGGGCGGGGTCAGATTCGGCCACCAGTAGCGCCAATGCTGCCAACCCGATATCGTTAATCACCGGTTCCCCGGCCGGGGTTAACAAGCGACCGTTACGGTGCAGAAAATCGACAAACAAAAACGCCCCGCTGCGCTTGTTGCCATCGGCAAAGGGGTGATTCTTGATAACGAAATAGAGCAGATGTGCAGCCTTGGCTTCCACGCTGGGATAGGCGGCTTCACCAAACACACTTTGATCCAGATTACCCAGCAGGGCTGCCAGCCCATCGCCGCGCTCACGGGCAAACAGCTCGGTGGCATCACCCCGCGCCATCAGATCCCGTTTAAGATTGCTGAGTGCCTGGCGGGCCTCCTCTGGCGCTGGGAGTTCCCCGCCCGCCACGGTGGGTGGCTCGGTCAACAAACCCTCGTCATAACGCTGCAGCAGCAAAAAGGTCTGGGCATAGCGGGTGACGATATCCACTAGCCCCCTGCCGGTCTCGGCCACCAGCATCGGGGTTTGTGCCGCCGTCTTGATCAGCGACAGGGCGGCCTCCAGTTCGCGGGCATTGGCCTCGAACCGCTGCTGATTGAGGGTGTAGCCCTGGATCAGGTGATCCCGCACTATCCGGGTAGCCCACTGGCGAAACAGCACCGCTCGCCGCGAGCTGACCCGGTAACCGACCGAGATAATGGCATCCAGATTGTACTGTTTGACCTTGCGCCGTACCTGACGTTTGCCCTCTTGACGAACCTCCGAGGAATCCTCGGTAGTTGCTCTCCCGTCCAGCTCTCCGTCGCTATAAATGTTTTTCAGGTGCAAGCTGATGTTATCGGTGGTGGTATCAAACAGCTCGGCCATCTGGCGCTGACTCAGCCAGACCGTCTCCCGCTGGCTATCCAGCCGCACTTCGACGAAGTGACCGGCTTGCTCAAAGATAACGATGGGGCTGGGATCGAGATTCATGTTCCCTCTTACAACTGGTTGGTAAAGGTTTGGTGCAATAGCGACTACTTTACCTCATCCAGTAGCTCGATCTTGTTTTGCTAACGGGGTCCATTTTCTGTCTTCCTTGTTGGTAGCGGTCGGTAAAAATGGCTCCTTGCTGGAAGACGGAGTAATTTCTGCTCTTGCTAGTATTGATCTTGATTGTCCGCTCCAGGCCAACGCTATCATGTCGTGATTAAGCATAATGAGCAGTCTTCCAAGTATTTGCCGGTCAAGAATGCAAATCATGCCCCCCATAGCCGCGCCACACTTCGCTCTTATGAGAGAATGGCTAAGCTACGACCAAGACGGTGCTTGACCATAATGCGTATTCTTCAGAGCATCGCTGAGCAGCAGGCAATACCAGGTCGCATTGGGGTAGCAGCTCGTGCCGTCTGTGTGTTCAAGGAAGCTGGCAACCTTGCAGTAGCTGGGGTCAGTGAGATCGTAGGGTACATCTATGTAAATGCTGCCGTCATATCCCTCTACCCAGCCTGACCAACTTATCCCCGCACACTCGCACCACCCAATGTCTACTGAATCAAGAAAGGCGATGAGTTGATTGCGCACCGGCATTAACTCCCAGGGGCTATCCTCTTCGAGTATGTATTCATGGTCATCCTGCGAAAGGGAATCTGGGACATAATGGAATTTAACAAACAACACATCTCGTTGTTTGTCTATGGATATATGGTCGATATGTTTTATTAACATTAGCATGAATCAGTATCCCCCTAAGAATTTCTTGCAGACAATAGCTTTTTGTTCGTGACAGCTCAACTATGATTTGAATAATTATCGTAACCCATCGTCTTCACATCAAAACTTAAAGAAAACCATAAAAATAAAGGCTTCTAAAATACGCCAAAACGAGTAGCAAGATTTATTCTTTTGGAGGGGGTGTGAAATAAATTTGATTTATAAACTTTGCTTGATTTTCAACATGTCGGTGAAGATACTGCTATGGTTCATGCTGACTATATCCAAGGGGAAAGATAGTGAATCGCAGTTTCACGCTAGAATGTAAAGAAAGCCTATCTGAGTTCATTCAGGGGCATTATGAAAAGCTTAAAAATGACATGGGCTGGGACCTTTTATTCTGTCGGTACGAGAATATGTATGCGCCACGTTACCCCATCGCTTTCTTCGGTCTTAACCCTGGCGGTGGGGCTTGCGAGATCAATACAATCTCTGTCGAAGGGAAGTGTGACTACTACAACGGGGAATGGATAAAAGATGCAAAGGGTATGGCCCCCTTGCAACTGCAAATGCAAGCCTTATACACGCTGATTGGCAATGAAGTAGGGGCAACTCATGAGCAGCTAATGGACGGTTCACTGATGACCAACCTGATCCCTGTTCGTTCGCGTAACTGGGCTTCATTGGTAGGCAGGCAAGCATGGCTTGAGCATAGCCGTCTCATCTGGGCTGAGCGCATTAAGCAGGTTCACTGCAAGCTCTACATAGCGATCTCACGCACGTCTTTCGAGGAGTTGCATGGCCATCTAATCGCGCAAGGGTTCAAACTGGTTGGTGAGCAGATCAATGAACAGATAGGTTGGGGTCGGGTAAGATACCAGGTACAGCGTTACGAGTGCGATGGGCAAGCATCTCTATTAGTCAGACTCCCACATTTGTCGACCTACAAAATCTTTAGCCGCCCAGCCTGCCAACCGGCAATTGATCGCATCATGGCGGCAATCTCAAGTGTCTTAAAAGAGTAGCTTTCCGCCCAAAGGGGGTTGCTGGCAGAATTCCCCCTTTTGACCTCACATGCCTGTCACGAGTAGAGTGTGGATACCTATGTTAGACATGGAAAAATTTGTACTGATCCGTAAAACAGTGTGTGAGATAGCGGAAATAGAATGCTCACCAGTTTCTGCAGGCACCGTCAGTATGCTAAATTGGTTTGAAACCAAAGTGACTGCATACGTGGATAATGGGAATTATCCGAAGTGTGATTATTTCTATGGTGCAGCTTGGCTTTTTTTTATCACATCAATTCGTCCATTTCGTTCACATAATCTTGTCACAGCATTGTGTTACTGCACCTTTATTATGCATCGCAGAGGTATTGTCGTAAGTGGAGTTAGCCAAGATGAGGGGTTGGAAATCATCGCAAGAGTGAAAGCAGAGTACAAATCCTCTCCTGCGCAAGCGGCAATTACATTTGCGCAGGAATATCGATACTGGCTATATATTCACAGCGAGGAGACACCATTGTCTGAAATGGATGCGATGGTTGATGTAAGGGCAGCTGCATACACAGGTTGTAGGGGGCTTAGTGCGAATCTCATTACATGTTGGTGAGTCGTATGTGTAGTGGTCAACTAAATCCGGACACATAGTTAAGCCGCTTTTCGGCTTCTGCTGGCGGTATCCCATCATTGTGTTGATGTGGCGCCGCCAGTAGAGTGTGAAAAGCAATATTTCGAACGGCTCAAAAGTGTCTAGAGAAGCCTGGGCGATTCAGTTCAAGCTCCGAAACATCCCCACCTATTAGCCGGGAAAGGCTTGCTTTCATGACGGTGGTGGCGATGACCTCGGGAGATGAAACCTATTAAATAGCCCTATTTTTCTTTAATGATATTTGTATATGCTAAGAGTCTACATAGTTTATCTCTTTCTTTATCTTGTATTTTTAATCCCAGAAAACCAGGAGTTAATAATCCAGCCTCAAGCCTAATTAGATAACTAGATTTGTAGGAATCAGTTTTCTTATGCTCTTCAAATTCATGAATTGTATTGATTTCATCGTCCGCACGAAAGATAAGAAATTCGGCTGTTATTCTATTCGCCTTCCCATAATCCCAAAATGACCACACAGACAAAATAAAATAGGTTTTACTGAGCCCCTCCTCGTTTGTTAGATCAATCAAACCTTGAATATTCCAAGTCGGGGTATAGCCATAAGGATGGGCATTGTTACTGAATTGAAACATTGTGGGATTTTCTTCAATTATTTCCTGTAGTGTTCTTATGAAGTATGGTTCATGTTTTTCAAAACCTGCCAATATGTTTGCATTTCTAATTAAAGAATCAAAAACTAATGATGGGTTAGGGTGATCTATCCCTATTCCGACCTTCATTCCTTTAAGCTCAGCCACTCCATTTTTAAGCTTAACGTCGCTATGTTGGTATTCATTGACTGGAGATATGAAGTTAGGATAATGGTTTGTCATGGATTTTGGAAAGTACCTCGAGGCTAAAGATGAGCCTAAAGAACTCGTGAGCAACTCTCTTTCTATTCTGTCTTTATAATACCTATCTACCTTAATGTACTTTTCGGCGCCTTCCAGTGCCATGCTCAATGTTGAACTTGGTACACTAGTGTAAAAAGGAATAAATCCATCACAGCTCCAACTACCAACTCTCTCAACTATATTTAGCTCAACTTTATCTGATATATACGTACTTGAATGTGCATAATGTTTGCAACTAACTAGCCATCTTATCGTTCCATTCGCACTAACCTCTTCAACCCCCAAATCAATCCCTAAGTCAGGCCCATTAGAAATCGATTTAAAGATTCGAAATCTTTTTACCTGAGTAAAAAATTCTTGACAGAACAACTCAAAGTCATCTGGAGTATTTGAAAGTCCTGTTTGATAGTTATTAGCGCGGCTATGATTTGCATTAGCTGAACATATTTCACGAAAATCAATTATTCCCATATTATCCCAAGCCACAATTCGTAATAAAATTTTTATTCTATAGCATTTAATTGCCTATTCACAACACAGCTTGCCGTATGCCCCACGATAGGAACTGTCCGGGTTTGCTTTGTGCTGTGATTGACAACATCGACATAGCGAGCCATCCGAGATGCAACTATTTCCAAACAGCGTGTCCGAAGTTCGTCCCGATTAGCACCGAAGTGAGCTTGACGGTGTGCGTCTGCTGTTAGAGCTATGACATTATCAACACTATCAGCACCGCCTTCCGATAGTGGGATGATGTGGTGTGTTTCCAAGTACCTGCCACCATTGGCCATCAAGAATCCTGGAAGCCCAGTTAGCTCACAGACACCTGCTGAGCGATTCAAGACCAAACGCCGAACGTTCGGGTCTCTATACCGTTGGACTCCGTTACAGGTGTAGATTTCAGGACGCTCTTCCGTACAGAACTGGTCTGTAATTTTTGCATCATCAATAGGGTAGGAATCATTGTATCCGTTTTCACTACAATACTGTTTATTAAGATCAACTACTGGGCAGTTATCGCCTCTAACTAGAACAAAGGAGCCATTTTCATCATCAAAGGACTCGACGGTCCAGAGCTGGGAATCTAACTCCCTACCGATTGCTCGGTCGTAGTCTTGGCCCTCCACATCCTTCTCACGTATTGGCCCAGATACAATAACCACGTTGAGGGGGGTCATGTTCATGTGGGCTAATTGCACGGTAGAACTGAAATGCTGTGCTCTAGTTATCCTTGGGTCTTTTATCGTCCGTTTGTGATTCTTTGTGCTTTTCTCAAGTTCACGAATCAATGAGTCGACATATCGCCTCATATTACTTTGAAAGATTATGTGGCCCTGGCCATCAGAAGAGAGTTCTTCGAACCAAATACAAACAACCAAACATTTGTTGTCCTTGCTACGGAATGACCAGTCATAGCAATACGCACCATTTGATTGCGGACGGCTGACAGGATGCCCTTCCTTCGTATAGCCCCAACCAGTTACATCTATGCCAGCACTTTGCACACAATCGATAATCAGTTTCTTTGCTTTGGGTTTTAGAGATTCAATGCCTACATCCACCGTATAACTCCTTCAAAAAACGTACAATGAATTGCCTCCATTGCTCTAGACACTTCCCAGCCGTAACGGGTAGCGATTCACTTTCAGTTTGCTAGCAATAATGTCAGCTACGCCTTGGCCTGACGCCACTTCGTTAGCCATCGATACTGTTCGGGATGAATGCGTAACAGCTCTGCGATAACTGCTTCACGCTTATCGGCTGTCATCCGGGTAAGAAGCGACCTGACATCCGACATAATGCTGTCACGGCCAGCGCCTCTGGCTTCCGCCTTGCAATACCACTCATGTCCCTCACTAATGTTGCCAAGCTCGATACAGACTGCACCAAGTAGTGTGCAGGGGCGAAAGTTGTTGGGTTGAAGGCGGTGAGCTTCAGCACCCATGTTCAATGCGGCAGCATGTTCGCCATGGTCACGCATCGCGCCACCATGAGTGGTGAGAATGGCGGATTTCAGCTTAGGCTGAACCTGCCGCTTGGCTGGGATGGCACTCAGCAGCGCAATCGCCTCATTCGATGCTGCGCATTTACGCAAGTGTCCGCTGGCATTGACTGCACTCCATGGGTTCTTGCTGTTGCGGTACTCCGCTAGCCAGTGATCAGCTTCGAGTCGGTTGTAGCTATGCAGAATCTCCTTTGTCTCGTACTCACGGCCATTGCTCTTGAGCCAGATGGTTTCAGTCTCCAGTAGCCGTGTACCTGCATCCAGCTTGAGAAGGATTGCCATGAGCTGTTTGAGGTGATGTGATTCGACATATCCAGTGACACCATACTTCTCCCTGAGTGCTTGGTTCTTCATCCGTGCGATGTACTTGGGGTCACTCTCACGCTGAATCCGCTCAGCCTCAAGTCGCACACTTCGGGCTTTCTGCTCGGCTTTATAACGTTCTTCATCTGCGGCCTTCTGAGCGGCGATCTCGCGTTGTTTCTGTTGCGCAAGCTCGTTTCGTTGCTCCTGTTCTGCTTTCCCTTTTTGGTCGAACTGCTCTTGGGAGAGGTCGCCGGTCAAGAAGCACAGCAAGGTATTCAACCCCCTGTTCAAGAGAAATTGTCTGTTTGCTGCTGATATCGTCGCGCCTTGTCCGGCAGCGACAAGGAGGCTGTGCAACCTGGCACCGCCCGTGATCGCACTGGTGATATCATCCACCCAGAATTGTTTGGCCAGTTCATGCGGGGGGAGGGACACAGAATTCTGGCCATCGGCCAGACCATTTTTGATCCGGAACTTCTGCAGGTAATCCCAAGTGGGATTTTGACTGGTCTTCTCTATATTAGCTTTGTCGTCTGGCTGAGCAGCTAAGGGCTTCGTGATTGAAGGTTGGTAGCGATGCACAATCTTTCGGCCCTTATAGTAAAGAGATTTAGAACGGCGCTGCTCCTGTTCTACCGCAGATTGGCGTCTGAACTCAGGGAGAGTCATATCGCCGTTGATAAAGCCCCTCAAGGCGTTGAGATCGTAGCTGGCTAGAATGTCGTAGCGGGGCGAAGTCAGAGGCTCATTCCTGAATATGGCTACGAGCAAACTATGGAGGTTATCGCCTATCGATAGGGCAGCAGGAATGTCATCGACACCGTAATAAGTTGCGAGATCCATGGGCGAGATAGACATCGAGCACACTCCTTGTGCAAAAAAGAATTAGTACAATAGCGCCGCTGGCTTTTTACCTGCAATGGGTGACTTCAATTTCATCGCTGCGAATCCCCCTGTATTCCTCTATACCCCAAGAGCTTCAAACTGAGGGGCATTCAAGGGTGGAGGGATAAGTTTGCTGACTGATGGCGTATCAGTCGGCAATGAAGATCTCTTAGCCAGCCTTGGCAACGTCCCGTACTTTTTGCTCTACCTGGTGCGCGATGGCCTGGATCTGAGCCAGTTCAAGTGAGCCAGCTCTAAATTGGGGGAGTTGTTTGGGAAGTGCAGCGGCACTGACGATGTAGGGGAAGGTGATCTTCTGGCGTAAATCCACAAACCAGCCAGGTAGAACCAGAACGCCACCTACCGGGACTTCGGTCCCAGTTGCACTGTTGAGCCAGTTACGCACAGTGGTGACGTTACGGCGGACCTGTTCGAGCGGCGCTTTTTCAACATGGTTTGGGAAGTGAAGCGCATCATTTTCGACCCGAACCTTGAACTGTTTTTCTCCATTGTTGATGGGTTTGGAGCGACCCTTAGTCTCGATGACAAAGACCCCGTTAGGGCAGATGATCAAATGGTCGATGTTGAATCCATCAAACGGGATATCGTGGTAAACCCGATAGGGGTGCTGTTGGGGCCTAACGATTTGGTCCAGCTCCTGACCCACTGCCAGTTCACAGGAGTAACCCAGCTTGAGGTGTTGAACCTTGTTGGCCATTTTGTAAGTTTTGGTTGTGCCATAGATAAAGAGACCCAGCATGACTACCCCAGAAGTCAGCATCACAGTCGTGCTCATAGCCTTCTTATCGATGTAGCTCTGTAACAAGAGGTAGAACCCGATCATCATCATGGTCAATGGCGTGAATAGCATTTGGGAAAAGAGGTCTATCTGTAGGTCTTGGATTTGCTGTTGCAGGGTGTGACCCGCTGGCCTGAGCAGGTCGGCGGTCAACGGGCTGACCCTATGTGAGCGAAGCCTCTTTCTGATTAGCAAGATGATCCCAACTGATAAGAATATCGGGCCCAAGAACAAGCCAGAAGTTGCCAGCACAGATACCGCGAGCGACGAGAGTTCCATTTCATGCGTCTTTTGGGGAATGTGGTGAGGTCAGGTTAGCTGACCTATAGGAGTCTATCCATTGGGATGTGGGGTAAGTATCACAGTATCTGATTATCCCCAATGGAGATCTTACACCTTGTGGTGTTAGTGAGATAAAACAGAGAGTTACTGCGCCTCCTTTGTGCGCAAATGGGGTTCGTTGCGCTTGGGTTTACTTGGCTGGTTATATGTTTACTGATGCGACCTGGAAGCTGGGCGGCTGTAGCAACTCACTCGGTGGCCTTAGCAAGCAGTCCTATGACAACACTTCCCAATGCCCACCCTTGCGCGGACCAACAAAGCGCAATCGCCCCGCTTTAACCAATGCGGCAGCTGCTCGCTCCACCGTGCTGGTCGATTTGCCTATTCGCTCGGCTACTTGTGTCAGGGTCAGGGCAGGCTCGCTCGCTAAGAGCGCCAACACTGCATCCGGTGTTTTTGCCCGCATTTCTACCTTCATTTCTACCGGCGTTTCTACCCTCACTTTTTCTGGCAGGGTGGGCTGAGATGTCGGCTGTGCGGTAATCGCTTCGGCCAACGCATCTCGCAGCGCCTCTAGCAGAAACAGAATAAAATCGGTGCAGTCACTCAGCCTGTCGGCCTGACTTAATTGGTGGTAGTAGTGCTCTTGGCGCTCTTTGATGATCGCTTCCACCGGCAGGAAGGCCATCACTGGTTGCCAACGGCTCAAGATCACCGTTTGCCACAAGCGTCCCATACGACCATTTCCATCGGAAAAGGGGTGGATAAACTCCAACTCGTAGTGCAAGGCACAAGAGGCGATCAAGGGATGGGCCTCTGTTTCTGCCAACCATTGCATCAGTTGTTCCATCAGACGCGGAACCTGAGTCGCGGGGGGAGCCATATGCACTAATTGCTCACCTCGATAGATGCCGACCCCACTGCTACGCCATTGCCCTGCGTCATCGCATAACCCGTGCATCAAACGTCCATGGGCCCTGAGCAAATCCGCAGAAGAGGTAGGGGCCCAAGCCGACATTGCTTCATAAGCGGCAAACGCATTGCGCACCTCCTGGATCTCACGGGGCAATCCCAGTACAGGTTTGCCGTCGATCACTGCCGTGACTTGATCCAGGCTCAGGGTGTTGTGCTCGATAGCCAGGGATGCCTGGATGGTGCGGATCCGGTTTTCCCGGCGCAGCATGGGGACTTGCGAGCTCTGCGTCGAGCGCCATTGCCCCACCAATTCTGCGATCTCCGCCACCCGGCTCAACATGGCGTGGGTCAGGGTGAAGGGAGGGGAATAGGCTGCCATGGGGGACTCCGACTGAAACGATTGCAAATGCGAAGGCTCAGAGATTATCAGATCGGGGGCAAGACCAACACGGCGGCGTATCTTTGCGAATTCTGTGATAAGCGGTATGCGATGTTCTATGACGGAGTGCGATTTGTTGCGAACTTGCAGTGTTACTCGCTCCATCTACTTGCTATTTCATGCAATGAGATGCAAACGAAGCTCTTTGATTTAAAATCCCTCGCTTTTCGAGGCGTGCCGGTTCGATTCCGGCCTCGGGCACCATTAAGATTGAAGAAAAAAAGTCTTACAGATTAAATAGATACGACGCTTTATTGCGTCGTTTTTGTTTCTGCTCCCCAGCGCTTCCCCTCTCTCACTTTTCCTTTCTTGTCCAAGCGACTGACGACTTCCTGCGACTCGCTGCAAACAACGGGTTCTGCATTCCAACATCGGCAAGGGCGTGTGATTGGGCCGTGATGGGGGACTTGGTCAGGCGATAGCCAGGCGCTTGAGCGAGGTGAAATATTTGCGATCCTCCAGCAGGATATGTTGGGCGACCACTTCATAAGCCAGAAAATGCAGTAACTCCCCCGCTTCGACCTGATCGTGCTCGAAACGATCTAACAAGCGCTGTGACCGCGCCAACAGCTGGGAGTGGAGCTGGCTGTGAGCGCTACCTTCCACGTAGCCTTCCTGCTGGAAGAGTGCCTCTTCATCATGGAAATGCTGCTCAATGTCCGCCACTAGCTGCGCAATGAGGCGGGCGATGTCAGGCTTAGGTTGCGACTCCAGCAGCGCCTGCAGCAAGGTGTTCGTTTGCTCAAACAAGCTGCGATGCTGGTTATCGATCAAAGTGATACCCGATTCATAGGTACTGCGCCACACTAGGTGCACCAGATTGGGGTAGGGGGAAGTGATCTGACCCGGCTCATCGTCCAGGGTCTCGTTTTCCACCCGATTGCGGCCTGCGGCCTTGGCACGGTAGAGTGCTTGATCGGTGCGCTCCAACCAGGAATCCCAACTGTCCGTCGATTGACAGACCGCCAAGCCAAAGCTGGCGGTGATGTGTAACCCGTTTGAAAACGGATATTGCTCGATAGCACTCCGGATCCGTTCCGCCAATGGTGCCGCATTGGCAAAACCGCTGTTGGGAAGCAACAGTAGAAATTCCTCACCTCCCCAGCGCCCCAGTAAATCGGTGGTACGGATGCAGCCCTGCACCACGACGCAGAACTCTTTGAGGGCGATGTCGCCCGCCCCGTGACCGAATTTGTCATTAATCTGCTTGAAATAGTCCAAGTCCATCATGATCAACGAGACCGTATGGCCGTAGCGCTCGAATCGCGCCATCTCCTGCTTGGCGGCCTCCTCTATATGTCCCCGGCTCCAAATCCCTGTGAGGCGATCCTTCATGGCCAGCTGACGGATTTGCTCATCCGCACGCTCCTTGATCATCAACACAAAACCATTGGACATCAGGAGCAAAGTGATAAAGGTCGCCAAAAAAGTGACCACTTGAATGGGGGTGGTGCGTAGCAGGCTGGAGATGTCGTTGGGGTAAAACATCACGCTGAAAAATCGCAGGGTCAGCACGGTGATCGAGAGGCTCAACCCAATAGCAATCAGATACTTGCCGCGCCCGATCATCACCACTCGCCTATCCAGCAAGGTGATCAGCATGAACAGACACTGCGCACTGCAGATGGCGCCACAAATCATGATGCGGGCACCGATATCATCCATGAAAAAGCTGAACGTCGTCGCCAACAACAAGGGAGGTGCGTAGAACCACAAGCGCGACAGGCGGCGCTGCTGAAACACCACGACGGCCGCTAAGAAGAACGAGAGACTCGCGGATAACGCCGTGTTCGCTACCAATACAGACAAGAAGTCGTGTATCTGGTTACGCAAGAAGAACAGCGTGAAGACCAGCGTCTGCAAGGCCAGCCCGAGCGTCCAGAGCAGTAGCTCTTTCTCGTCTTTGGCGCGGGTGACCCAGCCAACTGAACACGTCAGGGTCACGCTGGCAGCGATGAGCATCATAAACATGGTGGGGATATCAATGATCATCTGGGCACACTAATTGATAAAGGCCAGCGGCCATTCTAATCCAGCGGCCATTCTAATAAAGGCCCTTTCATCGTGCTACTGGTAGCCTACCAGTGGTAGTGCTCGATCGCACTCCCACGCGGGCACGGCCAAAAAACACGGTACCACAACGTTTTCTGCTCGCGGGCCAGTGGTAAGGCACGACAATCAACGAGCTTAACCCCCATTGACCCACATGGCGCTGACTACGGCATGGATGCGGAGCCGCGAAGCGTTTACACCCGCATTTCTACCGGCGTTTCTACCCGCATTTCTTGCCGATATGTTGACTGTGATGCCGGTTACGCGGCAATCGCCTCGGGGCATCTCGCAGCGCCTCCAGCAGAAACAGAATGAAATCGGTGCCGTCCTCAGCCTGTCGGCCTGACTCAATGGGTGGTAGTAGGGCTCTTGGCGCGCTTTGATGATCGCTGCCACCGGCAGGAAGGCCATCACGGGTTGCCAGCGACTCAAGATCACCGTTTGTCATAAGCGCCCCATACGGCCATCTCCATCGGAAAAGGGGTGGATAAACGCCAACTCGTAGTGCAAGGCAAAAGAGGCGATCAAGGGATGGGCCTCTGTTTCTGCCAACCATTGCATCAGTTGTTCCATCAGGCGCGGAACCTGAGTCACGGGGAGCCATATGCACCCATTGCTCACCCCGATAGATGCCGGCCCCGCCGCTACGCCATTGCCCTGCATCGCCGCATAACCCGCGCATCACGGTGATCTGGCGGAAGACCAATGGCTGTAGCGGGGCAGACCGCCGGCCAGTGGCTCGCCGAGTTCGACCCGAAGGCGTGGCCGGAACCGTGGGGCATAGAGGGAGCAAAGGCCCCATGGGGGCCTTGTGGACATGGCGGTCGATGGCCGCAGAGGGGATCGCCGCGCGATGGGAGGCGCTCCCGCTCAGGCTGAGTCAGCCATTACTCCTGGATGTTGACCAGGATCCGGCCGCGAACCTGGCCTGTCAGGAAGGCGTCACCCAGGGCCACGACCCCTGAGAGGGGCACTTCCCGGGTGATGAGGCCGAGGCGGCTCAGGTCGAGATCCTGGGCCAGCCGGGTCCAGGCCTGCTGGCGCAGCGGGCGCGGCGCCATCACGCTGTCGATGCCATAGAGGGTGACGCCGCGCAGGATGAAGGGCATGACGGTGGAGGGGAGGTCCATGCCCCCCGCCAGGCCGCAGGCGGCCACGGCGCCGCCGTAGCGGGTGGTGGCGCAGGCATTGGCCAGGGTGTGGCTGCCGACGGTGTCGATGACCCCGGCCCAGCGCTCCTTGCCCAGGGGGCGGCCCGGCTCTGCCAGCTCGGCGCGATCGATCACCTCGGCGGCGCCGAGGGAGCTGAGATAATCGGCCTCGTTCAGGCGCCCCGTGGCGGCCACGACCCGGTAGCCCAGCTTGGCCAGGAGGGCGATCGCCACGCTGCCGACGCCGCCGTTGGCGCCGGTCACCAGTATGTCGCCGTCCCCGGGGGTAACGCCGTGCTTCTCCAACGCCATCACGCAGAGCATGGCGGTGTAACCGGCGGTGCCGATGGCCATGGCGTCCCGGGTGCTGAAGCGCTCAGGCAGGGGCACCAGCCAGTCCCCCTTGACCCTTGCCAACTCGGCCAGCCCGCCGCTGTGGGTCTCACCCACGCCCCAGCCGTTGAGTACCACCTTGTCGCCGGGACGCCAGTCGGGGTGCCGGCTCTCTTGCACTGTGCCGGCAAAGTCGATGCCGGGGATCAGGGGGAAGCGGCGCACCACGGGGGCGGCGCCGGTGAGGGCCAGACCGTCCTTGTAGTTGAGGGAAGACCACTCCACCGCCACGGTCACATCCCCCTCAGGCAACATCTCCTCGGGGATGCTCTGGTAGGCGGCGCGATAACCCGCCTCGTCTTTTTCGATCAGGATACCCTTGAACATCTTGTCTCCTCCAATAATTGGACTGGTTGATTATTAATAAGCGTTAAAAAATTACCTGGCTAACTTCATGAAAAAATTAAGAAAAGAGAGCATGGGCTCGGTACTGCCCACCAGGCGTGCGCGCAGCACGGCGCCTTCCCAGCCGATCCAGAACTGATGGGCGAGGGCGGGGCAGTCGCAGCTCGGGGGCAGCGCCCCCGTCGCTACCGCCTCCTCCAGACACAGGGCCAGCAGGGCTTCCCAGTCGCAGAGGATCTGCTCGAGGCGAAGGCGCAGCGCCGGAGTCAGCTGCACCACCTCCTGACCCAGGTTGCCCACCAGGCAGCCGCGCTGGAACCCATAGCGGGTCATGCCCCGGCAGGCGCTGTCGACGAAGGCGCCCAGGCGCGCCAGGGGAGGCAGGCTGGCATCCCCCAGATGGCGCGTCAGCTTGCGGCAAAAGTAGTGGTGATAGGCATCCATGACCGCCAGGGTGAAGTCATGCTTGTTGGCGAAATAGTGATAGAAGGAGCCCTTGGGGATCCGGGTCGACTGCAGGACACGCTCGATGGAGGTGGCGGCGATGCCCTGCTCGGTGAGCAGCTCCATGCCGCGGTGGATCAGCAGATCCCGGGTATCGGCATAGGATTGTCCGTGCTGGGCGGGGCGGCCACGGGGGCGACGGGGCAGGGAGTCAGGGGTTGGCATGGGGCTTATTAGACGCCTCATCTAGAAATGATGCAAGCCCGGGATGAAACAGAAAGCAAGAAAGAGCGAGGGCGCCAGCGGCGCCCTCGTGTCGGTCAGAAAGCGCCTTCAACTGCGCAGCTTCTTGTAGGCAAACAGCACCAGCAGGGCGCCGGCCACGGCGATGATCAGGCTGGAGAGATTGAAACCGGTCACTGTGCCCATGCCGAGCAGGGTGCTGAGATAGCCCCCCACCATGGCGCCGACCACCCCCAGCACCACCGTCATGATGAAACCGCCGCCATCCTTGCCCGGCATGATCCACTTCGCCAGTATGCCCACGATCAGACCCAGCACTATCCAGGAGAAGAAACCCATGGAGAAACCCTCATCAATGATTGGACGTCAGACTATAGGCCCAAATGCCACCCTGGCACAGGGCCGTCAGGGGGGAGTGAGCCAGAAACCGTCGGACTCATACCCACTAGAGAGCCTAGTTCATGGGCTGGGGACGGTGGGCAGTGAGCGCTGCTCGAGGCGCTGGCCGCCCGGGGTGCAGATCAGGATGGAGCCCTGCTCGAACCAGTCCCCCAGCACGATGCGGCGGGCCGCTTGCCCATCCAGGGTGACATCGTGGATGGCGGGCCTGTGGGTGTGGCCGTGGATCATCAGGCGGCAGCCGTGCTGGCGCAGCATGTCGTCTACCGCCTGCGGGGTCACGTCCATGATGGCCTGGGCCTTGTAGGCGTTCTGCTGCTGGCTTTGACCGCGCAGCTTGCCGGCTATCTTGCGGCGTCTGGCCAGGGGCAGGCGCAGGAAGAGCCAGCGCAGCCATTTGAGCTGGGTGATGCGGCGAAACTTCTGGTAACCCAGATCCCGGGTGCAGAGCAGATCGCCATGGCTGAGCAGGGTACGGGCGCCGTAGAGATCGATGATGCAGGGATCGGGCAGCAGGGTCATGCCGGCGCGCCTGGCAAAGTCTCGGCCGAGCAGGAAGTCGCGGTTGCCGTGGATGAAATAGAGGGGCACGCCCCGCCTGCCGAGGGCCAGGAAGGCATCGGCCACCTGCTGGTGCAGGGGATTGGGGTCGTCGTCCCCAATCCAGAACTCGAACAGATCGCCGAGCACATAGAGGGCATCGGCCCCGGGAGCCTCCTGCTGCAGGAAGTGGAGCAGGGCGGCCGTCATGTCGGGGCGGGCCTCACTGAGGTGAATGTCGCTGATAAAGAGGGTGCTCATGGGGCCCTGTCGTTGGCAGAAATGGGGTCAAGGGATGAAGCGGAACGGGGCGGCCAAGGGAGCAGAGCGATATCCGTCCCCTCCAGGGCCAGCAGCGCCTCGTAAGGGTCGCCCGGCAGGGCCAGCAACTGGCAGATGGCCGCTTCCCCCTTGAGTCCTTGCAGGAGGCGAAGACGGCGCACCGCCCGGTAAAAGTCATCGCCAAGGCGCGCCAGCAGGCTGGCCATCAGGCTGAGGTGGCGCCAGCCGTGGAGGGTCTCAAGGGGCGCGGGAGTGACGTAGAGCTCCACCGGCCAGCATTGCTGATCCGGGCCCCTCAGGGTGCGTTCCATCAGCCAGATGTCGTCCCCCCTGGCCGCCCAGCCTTGCGCGCCGAGGAGTGCGGCGAGGCGGGCGGGCTCCGGGTGCTGGCAGAGGATATCGAGGTCGCTGCCGGGCCGATCCAGCCCGATGGCGACCGTGCTCACCAGCGCCACATCCAGGCACAGCCCCTGCAACTGCCGCCACAGGGGCGTTTCCGTCAGCAGGGCATGGGCCGAGCGTTGCCGCCCGTTGCCCAGGGCCAGATAGTCCAGGCGGCGCCAATCGTGCTCAGATGGAAAAACTGCGGCCGGGGCCGCAGTCAGTTCATCGGGCAGGGGACTCGCCTCAGTCGGCAAGGGTCACCTTGCTGATCACCACATCCTCTACCGGCACGTCCTGGTGCATGCGACCGGCGTTGCCAGTCTTGACGCCCTTGATCTTGTTGACCACGTCCATGCCGGCGGTCACTTCACCGAACACGCAGTAGCCAAAGCCCTGGGTGGTGGCGGACTTGAAGTCGAGGAAGTCGTTGTTGCTGACGTTGATGAAGAACTGGGCGCTGGCGGAGTGCGGCTCCATGGTGCGGGCCATGGCGATGGTGCCCACCTTGTTGGAGAGGCCGTTGGCCGCTTCGTTCTGGATGGGGGCGCGGGTCTCTTTCTCTTCGAAGCCCGGGGCATAGCCGCCGCCCTGGATCATGAAGCCGTCGATGACGCGGTGGAAGATGGTGCCATCGTAGTGGCCGTCACGGCAGTATTGCAGGAAGTTGGCCACGGTTTGCGGCGCTTTTTCGGCATTCAGGGTAAGGGTGATGTCGCCGTGATTGGTGTGCAGAGTGACCATGATATGTCCTTTCATTCTCTTGGGTGAAACCTGGGGCATGTGCCGGAGCGAGCCCGAGCGCGCGATGGCGGCTGTGATACGGGCAATGGCGGCAATTCTAGCGTATCGGCGCCGCCGGGCAAAGCCGCGGGGCGAGATAGGCCGACTTTGCCGGTGCGCCGGGCCCGTTGGCGAAAAAATGCGCCCTCTCGTGGTGGCGTCAGGGGGCCTTGCCAATCGGCGCGATAAACGCGGCGCAGCGCCGTCGCAGCAGGCAAACAGCAAACCTGACGCCCACCTGATGACAGGGGCCGGGCGAGGGGCTTAACCGGCTCGTTTTCTGGCGGGGATGCGGTTAGAATGTCAGGCCATTTCACTCACAGGCAGTGGTTCATCGATGCTGAAGATATACAACACACTCACTCGTCAAAAAGAAGAATTCAAACCCATCCACCCGGGCAAGGTGGGCATGTATGTGTGTGGCGTCACCATCTATGATCTCTGTCACATCGGCCACGGCCGCACCTTCGTCGCCTTCGACGTGGTGGCCCGTTACCTGCGCTATAGCGGCTATGAGCTCAACTATGTGCGCAACGTCACCGACGTGGACGACAAGATCATCAAGCGCGCCGCCGAAACCGGCGTCACCTGCGACGATCTCACCGAGCGCCTCATCGGCGACATGCACGCCGATTTCGACGCCCTCGGCATGGTGCGCCCCGATATCGAACCCCGCGCCACCCAGCACATCCATGAAATCATCGAGATGGTGGAGGCGCTGATCGCCCGGGACCACGCCTACGTGGCAGACAACGGCGACGTCATGTTCATCGTCGACTCCTACGCCGATTACGGCAGGCTGTCGGGCCAGGATCTGGAGCAGCTGCAGGCCGGTGCCCGGGTCGGGGTGGTGGATGCCAAGCGCAATCCGCTCGACTTCGTGCTGTGGAAGATGTCCAAGCCGGGTGAGCCGACCTGGGACAGCCCCTGGGGCCCGGGTCGCCCCGGCTGGCACATCGAGTGCTCCGCCATGAACGCTAAGCACCTTGGCAACCACTTCGACATCCACGGCGGCGGCTCGGATCTGCAGTTCCCCCACCACGAGAACGAGATTGCCCAGTCCTGCTGCGCCCACGGTGGCGACTACGTCAACACCTGGATGCACAGCGGCATGGTGATGGTGGACAAGGAGAAGATGTCCAAATCCCTCGGCAACTTCTTCACCATCCGCGATGTGCTGGCCCATTACGACGCCGAAACCGTCCGTTACTTCCTGATGTCCGGCCACTACCGCAGCCAGCTCAACTACTCGGAAGATAACCTCAAACAAGCCCGCGCCGCCCTGGAGCGCATGTACACCGCATTGCGCGACTTGCCGGCGGCCCCCGCCGCCGGGGGCGAGGAGCAGGTGGCTCGCTTCAAGGATGCCATGGACGATGACTTCAACACCCCGGAAGCCTACTCCGCCCTGTTCGATCTGGTGCGCGAGATCAACCGCCAGAAGGCCGAAGACATGAGCGTGGCCGCAGGCCTGGGTGCCCGCCTGCGGGAACTGGGCGCCGTGCTCGGCATACTGCAACAGGATCCGGACGCCTTCCTCAAGGGCAATGAAGCGGACGACGAAGTGGCCGAGATAGAGCAGCTGATCGCCCAGCGCAACCAGGCCCGCGCCGACAAAAACTGGGCCGCGGCCGATGCCGCGCGAAATCGTCTCACCGAGATGGGCATCGTGCTGGAAGACAGCGCCGGCAAGACCAGCTGGCGCCGTGCTTAAGGCCGGTGGCCCTGTTGGTGCCAGCAGGTTGACCCAATAAAAAACCGCAGCCCTAGGGCTGCGGTTTTTGTTGGTGGCTTTTCCCTCGGCTCCCTCAAGCCTCGGTGCTCTGCTTAAGCCTCGGTGGCCTGCGCCCTGATCCCCTCGCCCCTTGCGGGAGAGGGCCAGGGTGAGGGGGGCTCATGTCATTCCTCGGCTGAATGCCAGCCAACGCTTGGATGGCATGGCTTCGCCATGCAGGATGCGAGGGCGCTGCCCTCGACAGGGTTTCGCCCGCCCTTCGGGCTGGGGCGAGTGACTTTGGAAAGACCCAAAGTCACCAAAGGTCTTCTCCCCCGGCAAACCACCCGCTTCGCGGGTTCCCTCGTCTCGTCCAACGGGTCGGACGGAGCGCCGCAGACGGCACATCCCTGTGCCGACTGCGGCTGCGCCATCATCCCTGATGGCGCTCCTGACCCGTTGAACTCGACTCGGCGGTTTGCAGGGGGAACCAATACCGTGCCTGTCCGGGTGTCAGGTGATAACTAGATCTATACAAATGCCAAGTATTGGGAATAACTCCAAGCAACGATGGGTGTCCATGTTAATACCGTTTCCTTTTGACTCATGACCCGCCGCCTAGCGGCTATGACAGCGCTTGTATTTCTTTCCACTTCCGCAATGACATGGCTCATTACGTCCAATTTTTTTAGTATGCGTAGACTCTGGAATATGTCCTCTGGGATGGGAGAGATGCGTGGTTTTCTTCTGACTCATATGTTTTGCATCTTCGAAGATATGTTCATTAGCTTCGGTTCTCTCAGAGGGGGCATTACCTTTGAAGTGGCTAGCTATTTCATAATCTCCCGCGGTACTAACTCGAACTACAACACCATCGATGGTCGATACCTTTGCAAATAGCGCAACAGCAGATGCTTTGTCCGTTATCCTTTTCCAATCTACATCACATTCCGTACCTTGCATCCATACGAATAGAGGTTTACCATCGCCAGAAAATGCAAAGTAACTGGTTGGGTACTTGTCTATTTTATTACGCAACTCTAAAAGAGTTTGAGCTAGTTCATGTCTTGCTTGATCACCAAAGTCACGAATTAAACTCTCTGCTAAGAGCCATCCTTGTGATCGCGTTGTATCTAATGCACTAAGCATCTTCAATAACTCATCAGGAAAATTTTGTTGAGGTATCTGGTCTGTTTCCCAACTTTCACTTTCGAAGAATTTATCAACGACTCTGCTCATCCCATTAAATATAACTAAGTTAGCAGTATTTTTTCTAGTCTGGTCAGCAATAGTTTGATCAATTCTGTTTTTGGTTATGTAAGCACCAAGATGGTCAAATTCATCGAAAAGATGGGCTCCTCGAATAGCCGCAACAGATTGACGTACTTCCATATAGTGCGAAAATTGTCCAGGTGTAGGCAAGATACGTTTTAGAACAAGCAAGTCATCAATCGACATGGAGATGAAACCATGCTTTCCCTGAAGAGGTTCTATGATAGGTAGTTCTTTGCAAAAAGATGAAAACGGAGAGAATGACTCTACAGTTAGGCCAATAGGGATCATCACTCGGTACTTTGAATGTCGAATACGGCCACATTCTTCATATCTCCCATTTACCCTATTGTAGAGTGGAACTTCTTCTGCTGAGTATAAATAATCAAAAAACCTTTTACACTGTTTGTAAGCTTTTATTATTAAATCCTGAACAGATTGAGCATGTCGTTTAAAATCAACTGCAGGTGATGAAATAGTTGCTGCAGCGCCAGCTTTTGCTTCAACAAGATAGAGCACATCCTCTATTAAAATCAATGTGTCATTTTCCGACCAGTGCTTGGTCACGGGGTCCTTATAATACACTTCTTGATAAACTACCGCGTTGGGTAATTGCCCAGAGAGGATGTCATGGAAAGCAGCCTCGCTCATTACCTTTTGACGCTCTTTGAAGAGCTTATTATAGTCAGGCTTCCGCTGTAAAAGATTAAAAAGAAGTGCACGATAGCCAGCATCTCGAATGAAACACGGATCAATAGCATAGTAGTCATCATCTAACTTTATTAATGGTTTTTTGCGCGATGGTAATGTTCTAAATGGGGTTCCCATAAATTCATTATCAGCAAAAAAATCAGTATCCTCACCACGTTGGAATGCTAAGTCAGCGAGTAGCGTTGGGGGCAATTTTGTATGGCGACTTACATTTGCTACACCACCAAAGAACATATCGTCCAAAGCCAATCTGGCTGCATTTATTTGTGCAGGCTCCTTTTTTGCCCATTCATCCATAGCTTCTTCAAGAGACTTTCCCTGCTCTGTAGAAAATTTCTGTACAGTCCCATACTGGTCCATCATACCCTTTATGGCATTATCAAATCCCAATCGGTAAGAATCTGCTATTTCTTGAAAACCGTCAGCAATATCTTTTGAACCAATCCCGTATGTTTCATTGAAGATATCATCATGAGAGGCGAGGACATAGCGATAAAATTCACCTTCTAAAACCTGATGGCGATTCCCTCTGAGTAAAACCCATGCTGTTTTTGCATGGAACTCTATATCTGCCGTTGCAGAACCAAATTACTTATTAGGAGAGTCTATAGATGATGCCATAGCAAATAGCATTGCTTGTTGTCGTAGATTGTTACTAAGTGAAAAGAGTTCAACACAATCTGCTTCATGAAACTCAACTTCAGAAGGAGCATTATCTGATGCTAAGACGGCATGAACATATTCTAATAAAAACTGAATTTCATTGATTGAATCATGAGTGTCGATTTTATCTGGGGAAGATAAACCCCCAGCCATTACGCCCATGATACGTTGCGAATAAATATACCCAAGAAGATCCTTAGGAGGTATTTTAACTACTAGTGATCTTATCTTTGTAGCCGTTCTTTCCATCTCCTTCCGAAGCTCTAATACTGCTGCCTCACGCTGCCCTTCATTTTTTAACATTACCATATTTATTATCCATTATATGATGCCAATGAATTAACATGGACACCCATTTAATTAATGTGAGCATCCATCGCTATTTTTGGTTGTTGGGAGTCCGGTTCTACAGTTGAGATATATTTATTGGAGTGGGAGGCGTGTGATGTCTCTGCCTCATAGCAGCTAGGTAAGCCTAGCGGATACTCATTACTACCATTGTGTTTTACGCCGTAACAGGGCCTTAGATTCGATTCGCGAAGCGTAATCGGACGTTCGAGAAATTAAGGTGTTATCACAGCGAAATAGTTCACTATTAGGCCTTCAATATAAAACGACTTCCTGAAAGAACGGGGGCGTTAAATGTCCTCGTGGCTGCGGATTGGGTGTTGCCCCCTGTTGTTCGCTGAGGTGAGCCCGTTTGTCCAGGCCGCGAGGCAGGACGCCGAGCGAGCACCGCTGGGCCAGGGATGGCCCATCGGCGCATGCCGTGGGACAAACGGGTGAACCGAGGGCATCCGACGTAGGAGGGCGAACAAGCGGGGGTGGCCTTTCTTTTGGTGACTTTTATTTGGCCACGCAAAGAAAAGTCACTCGCCAAGCCGCGTTGTGGCGGCGATACCCCGTCGAGGGCCGGGCCCTCGTGTCCTGCATGGCGAAGCCGTGCCAATCAGGCGTGGAGCGATATTCCACCAAGCAGTGAGGTTACCGAACCCCTCACCCTAACCCTTTCCCGCAAGGGGAGAGGGAACGGTTACCGTGGACGATTGCGCTTCGCTAATCGACCCTACAGGCTGATTGGCACCCTGCCGTTTTCCCGCCAGGGGAGGGGCGACCCCTGCTGCCGTTTGGTGCCCCATCCCTCGGGGTGCTAGGATGCCAGCCTTTCCCCATCACATCAGGCGTCGTTATGGCAAACGCGTTGATCAGCAGTCACCGCAAGCGGCTGCACAGGATAGTGCACAGAGCAGGGCAGGCAGGGCGCTGGCTCGCGGCCAGGGTGGGTGCCCTGTGCGAGTTTCAGCAGCGCATCTGGGTGGTCAGCATAGTGAACGGCACCTACACCGATACCTTTATCGTCAACGAAGGCAGCTTCGAGCAGCCCATGCAGTGGATGCAGCGCAAGGGCTACAGCGCCGAGATGCTGGCCCGGGTCGATGCCATGGCCCGCTCCCAGGTGGTGCAGCTGGCGTTGGGCGACGCCTGTCATCGTCTGATGCGGGTCAAATAGCCGGGTCGGCCCGTTGTCCCAAGCCGCTCCTGGCGTTGCAAGCCAGAGTGCGACAAGCGGTCTGCCGAGCCTGACGGCGGCGCCGCTTATGATTTGCCCTTGATCCTTTCTGCCTTGAGGGCGCCGGCATAGATACAGAACGCCGAGTTGTAGTCGTTGTCGGCGATGGCGTCATTGACATCGCAGAAGTAGGCCGGATGCTTGGTGGCAATGGCATCCCCAGCCTTGCACTGATCCTGCAGACCCTCCTCCAGTGTGTCATGGTTGGCCCCAAGGCAGGCCTGACCCGTGATCTTGTCGCCGTCGCAGCCGCTCAGCAGGGTAGAGAGGGCAATGACGAAAATGGGTTTGACAAGGTTGTGCATCTTGATCCTGACCAAGTGAAATAGGTGTTGGGTATGGGGGGCATCCGCCAGGGACGCTACCGCCCCTGGCTGTCGCTACCACAGTGCGCCGCTGACTCTCTGCCAGGAGGGCCAACAGGCACCCTCGGCCATCTTACGGACCCAGGGTGGTCCGCGTCACCCCTTGGTTGGTCGGGGGCGTGAAATAAAGTGGGTTTCGTGCGCCAGCGCAACCCAATGGCGGTGGCCGGGCCGGGAAAGGGGAGAGGCAGGGCAGAGGCAGGGCAGAGGCAGGGCATAGGAAGGGCGGCGGGCCTGTGCGCCCAGCCCTGGCGTCCGCGGGCTGGCGCTCTACCTCAAGGGGGATGGCGCCGTTGCCAGCAAGGGCCGGCTGGCGGCCCTTGCCGGGGGATCAGGGGGCGGGCAGGTACTTGCGCTGGATCTGCTGGTATTCGCTGCTGGCCAGCACCCGGGTCAGGCCGTCCTGGAACGCCTTGACGGTGCCGTCATCGACCCCCTGGCTGAAGGCGAAGCAGAACTGCTCCGAGCTCAGGATCCAGGCCACCTTGAACTGGTCGGGGTCCAGCTGCTGTGCGGCGATCAGGCTCATGAAGGTGGTCCTGTTGGTGGAAACCAGATCGACCCGCCCCGAGTTCAGCATCTTGAGGGCCTGGGCAAGGCGATTGGCGGCCATGATCTTCTGCTCGTCGAAGCCGTGATTGAGCAGCAGCTGCTCCCCCACGTCGGCCCGCACCGCCCCTATGGTGTATTGCTGGGCCTCCTCCAGGCGTTGCAGGCTGAGCTTGCGGCTGGCCAGCCCCAGCAGCACGATTTCGGCATAGCCGATGGGGCAGGCCCATTTGAACAGGGGATCCCGGGCCTCGGTGCGGGCGGTGGCAAACAGCACCACATTGGGCTTTTGGGTCAGCAGATAGTAACCCCGGGCCCAGGGCAGGATGCTGATGGGCTGGGGCGGCGTCTGGGTTTGCTGCCACACCTGTTGCAGCAGCTCGACCGCGAGCCCGGTGGGCTGGCCCGCCTCATCGCTGTAGTTGAAGGGGCGATACTCCTCGCTCAGATAGTGCAATTGCGCCAGGGCCGGGTTGGCCTGGGCGGCTGGCATGATGATGGTCAACAGCAGGCTCAGGGTGACAATCCATGATCTCATCTGCCTTCTCCTCTCGTTGCGGTCAGCCTTGAGTGTTGTCAAGGCGCGGGATTTCGCCAGCGGCCCTGGTGCTACCAACGGCCCCGGATCGGACCGAGGGGACGCAAGTCGCCGTCCCGCAGTGCCACCAGCAGCACGTTGCCATCCTGCTGCAGGCGAAACTCGCCATAGGCGGCGGCGCTGAAGCGATCTCCCTGGCCCTCCTCGAAGAAGTAGGCATCCGGCCCAATCCGGGTTTGCCCCTCCTCCCGGGTGAGGATGAGTCGCCGCTCGTCCGGCGCGAGCCCGGCGCCCTCGTTGTCCCCTTGCCAGCGGGCCACCCCTTGCCGGTCGAGGCGGATCACCAGGGTGTGCTGCCCCCGGGCCGGGGCGGGATGGGCCTGGGCCCACTCCCGCGCCAGCTCATAGTTGAGCCGCATATAGTCCCCCTGCATCAGGGAGCGGGGATCGACCGGAGCCAGACGCAGCAGCACGGGCTCCCCCGTCTCGATGGCGTGCTCGACACGCCAGACGCCCATATTGACCCCCAGCAGGATGGCGAGGCCGCAGAGCAGGATGGCAAGGGATCTCATGAGACGCTCCGTACGCGCAGCAAGAGGGCGCGGATCAACAGCAGCAGGGCGCCTGAGCCCAGCAGCAGCCAGGACTTGGTCATCAGCGGCAGCGCCAGATCGTAGTAATAGAGGGAGCCAAAGCCGAGCAGCAGCAGGGCGGCCAGGGCCATCATGCCCAGGCTCCCCCCATAGAAGCCGAGCAGGAGCACCAGGGCGCCGGCCCCCATGCCGGGGATCAGGGCCGCCAGCAGCACCAGGGGCAGGGCAAGGATCCCCTGGCGCCAGGGCAGGCGCAGGTGGTGCAGCAGGGCCAGCAGCACGGCGGCGCACAGCAGGGGATTGAGCCAGTGGGGCAGGCGCGGCTGGCCCAGCTCCTCGAGCAGGCTCGCCTCGCCGAGCAGAGGTTGATGCAGGTGGCCGAGCAGCAGCAGGGAGAGCGCCAGGCCAAAGGCCATGGCCTCGTAGCGATCATACTGGTGCGGGCAGTGTTCGGCCCAGAGCCAGCAGCCGGCGAGCAGCCCCATCACCAGGGGCACGGCCAGGGCCTGCCAACCGAGGCAGGCGAGGGCCAGGGTCAGCAGCAGGGCCGCGGCCAGGGCGTGAAACAGCCGGATCAGCCAGTGATCGAACAGGAAGGCGATGGCGAAGGCCAGGGCGCACAGCCCGGCCCAGGCGGCGAAGGAGTGCAGATCCATCCTATCCACCAGCCCGGCGATGAGCCAAGCGTCGGCCGCCAGGGTCAGGGCCAGCACGAACTGATCCCAGAGATCGCCCCCCCGGGCGCGGCGATTGAGCACCAGGGCGACGGCGAGCAGGGCCGCGCCCATGGCCAGGGCCTGATCCGGGCTGCGGGCCAGATCCCCAAAGCTCAGAAACAGGAAGAACAGCAGGAAGAGGGCGGCGAGCCAACCGACCACCCCCAGCATGAAACGGGTGGCCCAGTGGGGCTCCTGGCTTTGGGGCATCTCCCCCTCGACCAGGGAGGCCGAGCGCAGGATTTGCCAGAGTTCAGCGGGTGAGGACATGGGGGCTCCCGGCGTGGTGGTGAGGGGTATCAGGCGTCATGGCGGGCCTCCCTGCGCTGGTGTTGCAGCCAGCGGCTCGCCGCCACCGACAGGACGATGGCGATGATGCAGAGCAGCAGAAAACCGTTCACGTCGGGCTCCATCCACTTGCCGAGCGCCGCCAGCAGCACGGCGATGACGCTCAGGCAGGCCATGGCGAGCCCGGTGATAAAGCGGTGGTGCCAGCAGCCATAGGCGGCGCCGAGCCAGAGCAGCCAGGCGGGCCAGGCCCAGGGGGAGGCGGCATCGAACAGGCTGAGCAGCACCAGCAGGGTGACCCCGAGCCCGGCCGTCAGGGCCGGCAGGTAGGCGGGCATCAGCCGGTAGCGTCCCGGCAGGCGCCACAGCAGCAGCCAGAGCAGGGCGTTGAGCAGGGCGAGGCACCAGGCCAGCCCCTCCTCGTCGAAGGAGAAGAAGAGGTTGAAGAGGCCAAGGCGCCAGTAGAGCACCAGGGCGAGCTGACCCAGCAGCCAGCTCAGGGTCCAGAGCAGGGGGCTCTGACCCAGGAGGGCCCAGGGCAGCAGCAGCAGGGCCCAGAGCGCGAACAGCTGCCAGGGATCGGCCCCGGTCTGATAGGTCTGGCCCACCAGGGCGAGCAGGGCGCCGAGGTTGAGGGCACACAAGAGCAGCAGCCCCTGGCGGGCGCCATCGCTCAAGGGGGCGCGCCACAGCACCAGCAGCATGGCCAGCAGGGGCAGCTCGACCAGGCCGAGGCGCGGCAGACGCCCCAGCCCCTGCCAGTTGAAGGCGACGAAGAAGATGATGCCGGCCCCGAGGCAGAGGCAGCCGAGCAGCAGCAGCAGGCGATCGAACAGCTGGCGCCAGCGGTCGGGGGCGGGGGGCAGCTCGGCCAGACGCAGGGCATCGGCGAGCCGGTCGGGGGCGAGTCGGCCTTGCTTGATCCAGTCGAGCAGAGGGCGGCGGGCGTGATGGTGCATGGGCGGGCTCCGGGCAGTTTGCCGCATTATGGCATAGCACAGGGTCAACAAGGCAATGGGGCCGGGCCGTTTGGCGGCGCCATGGCACAGCACAGGGTGAACAAGGCAATGGGGCCGGGCAATGTGGCGGCGCGATGGCATAGGGCAGGGTCAACAAGGCAATGGTGCCGGGCCCTTTGGCGGCGATATGGCATAGGGAAGGGGGAACGAGGCAATGGCAGCTGGCAATAGCAGCACAGGGCTGGGCCAGATAAAGGCAGGCCCCCTCGCGGGGAGGGGGCCTGGAGGTCATGACTGTAATGGGATCAGGGGGCGACGATCAGGGTGCTGATGCCAAGGGCGGCGAACAAGATGGCGCAGCCGATGCGGATCCCCTTGAGGGGCAGCTTGTCCGCCCCCAGCTTGCCGAGCAGCACCACGGGCACGTTGGCCAGCATCATGCCGAGGGTGGTGCCGGCGATCACCTGGGTGAGGGAGTCGTACTTGGCGGCCAGCAGCACGGTCGCAATCTGGGTCTTGTCACCTATCTCGGCGATGAAGAAGAGCACGAAGGTGGCGAGGAAGGGGCCGTATTTGTCCAGCGAACTCTCCTCGTCGTCCAGCTTGTCCGGCACCAGGATCCAGACCGCCATGGCGATGAAGGCGCCCGCCACCAGATAGGTCATCAGCCTGGGATCGAGCCAGCGGCTGACCAGTTCGCCAATCCAGGCGGCGCCCGCGTGGTTGAGCAGGGTGGCGGCCAGCATGCCGGCGATGATGGGCCAGGGGGCGCGGAAACGACAGATCAGCAGGAGTGCGAGCAGCTGGGTCTTGTCGCCGATCTCGGCGATGGCCACGCTCAGGGTGGAGGTTAACAGGGCTTCCATAAAGATTACCGGGGGACGGAATTGTTATAAACCAGAGACAAGCCTGCGCCATCCGTCCCCGGTATTGGCACTGGCCCGTCAAAGGTCTTGTCAAATCCGGCATTGCTCTTGCGGATCACCCTGACCATGGTGAGTTGGCACCAAGTATGTTGATCAGGGTCTGCGGGCTGTGTCGCCCGTCAGAGACTACTCCCCCTCGATGGGAGCGGGCATTCTAGGGAACTTCCCTTGGCATTTCAAGGCGCAGGGCGGGCCGACTAGCCGCCGACCTGCTTGACGGTGAAGCCCGCCTTCTCCAGCTCGGCCTTGATAAGGTCCCGTTTGTCCCCCTGGATTTCGATCACCCCCTCCTTGAGGCCGCCGCCGGTGCCGCATTTCTTCTTGAGCAGGGTGGCGATGGCCTTCTGCTGATCGGCGGGGACGCCATGGATGCTGATGACACCGGCGCCCTTGCGCCCCTTGGTCTCGCGGCGAATGCGCACCACGCCATCGGCGGGGAAGGGAGAGGCGCTCTGGGGGCTGGCCTGTTCCTTGATGAGGCCGCCATCCGTGCTGTAAACCAGGCGGCTGTTGTTGTCTGGAGTCATGGTCTTTCTTTGTGGATTAGCTGAGGGGAGTTTGATTTTACGCAAATTAATGTTGGGGGCACAGCTTATAATCCTCCCACTAAAAGCGAATTATTCTTGTTTAACCTCAGGAGCCCGTCATGGTACTCACGCAGTTGTCGCCGGGGCAGAGTGCTCGCATCACACAGATGAACCATCTTGGTCGCACCCTGCGACGCAAGCTGATGGTGATGGGCCTGTTGCCCCAGGCCGAGATCATCTATCTGCGGGCCGCCCCCCTCGGGGATCCGCTTCAGATCCAGTGCCAGGGGATCTGCCTCTCCATGCAGAAGAGTCTCGCCCAGCAAATAGAGGTAGAGCCGGTATGAATGCCTTGTCACCACGCCATCGCCCTGCCCAAGGGCACACAGAGGTAGAACCGGTATGAGCTACTCCCTGGTTACCGTCGGCAACCCCAACAGCGGCAAGACCTCGCTGTTCAACGCCCTCACCGGGGCCCGCCAGCAGGTGGGCAACTGGAGCGGGGTCACGGTCGACAAGAAGATGGGGGCGTTTCGCGCGGGCGAGCATGAGTGCAAGCTGATGGACTTGCCCGGCATCTATAGCCTGGCCGGTGAGGATGGCAGCCTGGACGAACAAATCGCCAGCCGCTTTGTCCTGGGCCAGCGGCCGGATCTGGTGCTCAACGTCATCGACGCCGCCAATCTGGAGCGATCCCTCTATCTGACCCTGCAACTGCGGGAGCTGGGGCTGCCCATGGTGGTGGTGCTCAACAAGATGGATATCTTGCAAAAGCGGCGGGAAGTGATAGACGAAGCCCTGCTGGCCGAGGCGCTGGGCTGCCCCGTGGTGGCCCTCTCTGCCCACAATCGCCAGCAGGTCGCCGCCTTCAAGCGCCAGATCCCCGCCCTGACCGATCAGGCCCAATCGGCCTTGCGGCTCGATTATGGCCAGCCCCTCGAGCAGGATCTGGCGGAGCTGGAGACCCTGCTCGCCCCCCATCACCTCAGCGCCCGCGGCCGGGCCCTGCGCCTGCTGGAAGAGGATGAGGCGATGCAGGAGACCCTGCTGCCGGGCCAAGGGGCGGCGGCCGCCAACGTGGTCGCCCGAGCGCACCAGACCCAGGACGTCGACCTGCAACTGGCGGATATTCGCTACGGCCACATCCATCACTGGGGGAGCCAGGCGCGCCAGCACAAGGGCAAGCTTACCCAGGCCCAGAGCGAGTGGCTGGACCGGGCGCTGCTCAACCGCTGGATTGGCATCCCCTTCTTCCTGCTGGTGATGTACCTGATGTTCCTGTTCGCCATCAATGTGGGCAGCGCCTTCATCGACTTCTTCGACATCATGGGGGGCGCCCTGTTCGTCGATGGGGTACACCACCTGCTGGGCCTTGTCCATGGACCCGACTGGCTCGGTGCCCTGCTGGCGGACGGCTTCGGGGTGGGCCTGCAGACGGTGGCCACCTTCATCCCGGTGATTGGCTGCCTCTATCTGTTTCTCGCCGTGCTGGAGAGCTCGGGCTATCTGGCCCGCGCCGCCTTCGTGGTGGATGCCCTGATGCGCCGCCTCGGCCTGCCGGGCAAGGCGTTCGTCCCCATGCTGATGGGCTTTGGTTGCACAGTGCCCTCGGTGATGGCGACCCGCACCCTCAACTCCGAGCGGGAAAGGCTGATGACCTCGGCCATGGCCCCCTTCATGTCGTGCGGCGCCCGCCTGCCGGTCTACGCCCTGTTTGCGGTGGCGTTTTTCCCGGCATCCGGCCAGAACCTGGTGTTCGGCCTCTACCTCATCGGCATCCTGGTGGCCGTGCTCACCGGCCTCTTCCTGCGCAGCACCCTGCTGCCGGGCAAGAGCGACTCCATGGTGATGGAGATGCCGGACTATGAGTGGCCGCGCCCTATCGACGTGGGGATCAAAACCTGGCAGAAGCTCAAGTCCTTCGTCTTTGGTGCGGGCAAGACCATAGTGCTGGTGGTGGCCGTGCTGAGCGTGCTCAACTCCCTCGGCACCGACGGCAGCTTCGGCCATCAGGATCAGGAGAGCTCGGTGCTGAGCAAGATAAGCCAGGCGGTGACCCCGGTGCTGCATCCCATCGGGGTGCGCGACGACAACTGGCAGGCCACGGTCGGCATCGTCACCGGCATCTTCGCCAAGGAGGCGGTGGTCGGCACCCTCAACAGCCTCTACGCCGGCGCAGGTGGGGACGAGGAGGCGAGCGAATTCTCCCTGGTGGCCAGCTTCCATGAGGCCATCGCCGCCGTGGCCGCCAATCTGGCCGACATAGATCCGTCCGATCCCATGGGGATCCAGGTCGGCGAGCTGGATGACAGACAAGCCGCCGCCGAGGCCCAGGAGGTGGACGTGTCAACCTATGGCAACATGCAGAGCCACTTCGACGGGGCCGCCGGCGCCTTCGCCTACCTGCTGTTCGTGCTGCTCTACATGCCCTGCGCCGCCGCCATGGGCGCCCTGGTGCGGGAAACCGGTCGCCAGTGGGCCCTGCTGACCGCCGCCTGGTGCAACTACATGGCCTTCCTGTGTGCCACCCTCTTCTACCAGCTGGCCACCTTCGCCGACCATCCCGAGCAGAGCCTGCTCTGGGTGGCGAGCTATGGCCTCTCCCTGGCGCTGCTGTGGTGGGTTGGCCGTCGCCGTGGCGACATCGCCGCGCGCAAGGTGGTGACCCTGTGATGGCGCCAACGAGGGGATGGACCCAGCAAGGGGAGGTCACCCCATGATATTGCGCGAACTGGGTGATTATCTGGCGGCGCAGCAGAGGGTGAGCCGGCGGGATCTGGCCCGCCACTTCCACACCTCGGAGGATGCCGTCGAGGCCATGCTGGGGGTCTGGATGCGCAAGGGGCGCGTCGCCAAGCGGGAGAGCCGGGTGTGCGGCGGCAGCTGCTGCGGCAAGAGCCAGGAGGTGATGTTCGAGTGGTGCCAGCCTGGCCGGATAGGCCTGGTGCAGAAGGGCTGAGCCGCCCCCGCCCCAGGGCACATACTTCGCATTAAACAAAGACCCGCCAGCGGCGGGTCTTTTGTGTTGGCACGGGGCAGGGGCGTTTGGGCTCACAGCCTGGCCAGCATCTCCTTGGTGACTAGGACGGTGCCCTGCTCGGAGCGGTAGAAGCGGCGGGCATCCTCGTCGGCGTTCTCCCCCACCACCAGCCCCTCTGGCAGGATGCAACCCTTGTCGATCACCACCCGGCGCAGGCGACAGCCGGCCCCTATCTCGACGTCGGGGAAGATCACCGCCTGATCCAGGGTGCAGAAGGAGTCGACCCGCACATGGTGGAACAGCACGGAACTCATGATGAAGGAGCCGCTGACGATGGTGCCGCCGGCAAACATGGAGTTGATGGTCATGCCGTGCTGGCCGTTCTGATCCTGCACGAACTTGGCGGGGGCCGTCATGCTCTGGCTGGTCCAGATGGGCCAGTCCTGATCATAGATATCGAGCTCCGGGGTGACGGAGGCGAGATCCATGTTCGCCTCCCAGAACGAATCCACCGTGCCCACATCGCGCCAGTAGGCGCGCTTTTGCGGGCAGCAGCCGACGCAGGACATGCTGAACGGGTGAGCATGGGCGGTGCCCTCCTTGACCACCCGCGGGATCACGTCCATGCCAAAATCGTGATGGGAGGCCTCGTTGGCCAAGTCTTCTTCCAGCAACTGATAGAGGTATTCGGCATCGAAGATGTAGACCCCCATGGAAGCCAACGCCGTGTCGGGCTTGCCCGGCATGGCGGGGGGATTGGCGGGCTTCTCGACGAAGGCATTGATCTTGCGATCCCCATCTACCGCCATGACGCCGAAGGCGCTCGCCTCGCTGCGTGGCACTTCGATGCAGGCCACGGTCACGCGCCCGCCCATCTTGACGTGGTCGAGCAGCATGGCGGCGTAGTCCATCTTGTAGATGTGATCCCCCGCCAGCACCACCACATATTTGGGGGCGTGGTCGCGGATGATGTCCAGGTTTTGATAGACGGCATCGGCGGTGCCGCGATACCAGTTCACCTCGTCCACCCTCTGCTGGGCCGGCAGCAGATCGATGAACTCGTTCATCTGGTTGCGCAGAAATGACCAGCCCGATTGCAGGTGACGCAGCAGGCTGTGGGATTTGTACTGGGTCACTACGCCTATCCGACGGAGCCCTGAGTTGACGCAGTTGGAGAGTACGAAGTCGATGATGCGGAACTTGCCGCCAAAATGTACGGCGGGTTTCGCCCTGTGGTCCGTCAACTCTTTGAGGCGGCTGCCTCGGCCTCCTGCTAAAACCAATGCCATGGTTTCGTTCAGCAACTGTCTGGATGTTGCCGTTTCGGTAGGCTGTAATAACATTTAAATCCCCTTTGTTGGTGGTATCTGCTGAGATTAACCGTTAAGAGAAGATGTTTTAGCGCGCTCAGTCACACTTCACAAAAGGTCACCCTCTATTATTGATTTCTTTGTTAGTTGTGCGAAAAAAGTTGTCGCAAGGGGCGTCGGCAGGTGGCGCTCAGACGGGAAATGGGGGCGAGGGAGGAGGAAGGCAGAGGGCAGGGAAGAGTCCTGCCAGGGGGATGGGAAGCCGGGGGCCGAGCTTCATGGCGGGAGAGGAAAGGCGCGGCGCGAACAAGAAAGGATCAGGGAGGCGGGGCAGGCACCTTGCCGGAACCCGGGGCGTTCCAGCAAGGTGATGGGGGCCTGACAGGGTCAGAAGGGATCGCTTCCCTCGTCCCCGGTGGGTTCCAGGCTCCAGCCGCTGGCATCGCTGCTGGCGGCAATCTGCCCCTTGTCACGCCAGAGTTTTATCTTGAGGCGCAGGTTGGTCTGGGAGTCGGCGTGTTTCACCGCCTCCTCATCCTCGATCACCCCTTCCACCACCAGATCGAACAGGGCCTCGTCGAAGGTGACCATGCCAAGGGCCCGGGACTTCTCCATCACCTCCTTGAGACTGCCAAACTCGCCGCGCTTGATGAGATCGCGAATGGTGTGGGTGCCGAGCATCACCTCCACCGCCGCCCGGCGGCCGCCCTCCCGGGTCTTCACCAGCCGCTGGGAGACGAAGGCCTTGAGGTTGTTGCCAAGGTCGTTGAGCAGCTGGGGCCTGCGCTCCTCGGGGAAGAAGTTGATGATGCGATCCAGCGCCTGGTTGGCATTGTTGGCGTGCAGGGTGGAGATGGCCAGGTGCCCGGTCTCGGCGAAGGCCAGGGCATGCTCCATGGTTTCGCGATCGCGAATTTCACCGATGAGGATGACGTCCGGCGCCTGGCGCAGGGTGTTCTTCAGGGCGGCGTGGAAGCTGCGGGTATCCACCCCCACCTCCCGCTGGTTGATGATGCTCTTGTGGTGGCGATGGACGAACTCCACCGGATCCTCGATGGTGATGATGTGACCGCCGCTGTTGCGGTTGCGATGGTCGATGAGGGCCGCGAGCGAGGTGGACTTGCCCGAGCCCGTGCCGCCGACGAACAGCACCAGGCCGCGTTTTTCCATGATGGTGTCGAGCAGCACCGGGGGGAGCTTCAAGTCCTCGAAGCGGGGGATCTCGGTCTTGATGTTGCGCGCCACCAGGGAGACCTCATTGCGCTGCTTGAAGATGTTGACCCGAAAGCGGCCTGTCTGGGGCAGGGAGATGGCGAGGTTCATCTCCAGCTCCTTGTCGAACTGCTGGCGCTGCTCCTCGTCCATGATGGCGGCGGCGATGGCGGCCACCTCCCCCGGGGCGAGGGGAGTGTCGGTGAGGGGGCGCAGCGCCCCCTGAAACTTGGCGCAAGGGGGAGCGCCGGTGGAGAGATAGAGGTCGGAGCCATCCTGGCTCGCCAATATGGTCAGCATCGCTTGCAGCTCCATGATGGGCCTCGTTTTAGGGTGAACAGGGAATGGAGAAGAGTGTACCCCTTATCCGCCGACCAGTTTCTCGCGAAACACAAAAAACACCGCCCCCATGATGCACAGGGCCGCCCAGAGGTAGTCCCACTTCAGCTCCTCCTTGAGGTAGAAGACGGCGAAGGGGACGAAGACGGTGAGGGTGATCACCTCCTGCAGGATCTTGAGCTGCGCCACCGTCATGACGCTGTGGCCGATGCGGTTGGCGGGCACCTGCAACAGGTACTCGAACAGGGCGATACCCCAGCTCACCAGGGCGGCGATGATCCAGGGCTTGTGGTTCATCTCCTTGAGGTGGGCATACCAGGCGAAGGTCATGAAGACGTTGCTGCACACCAGCAGACCGATGCTGACGAGAATGGGATTCATGGGTCTTCCTTACGTGAGGCCGCATCGGGCACTGAGAAGAGGATGGGCAGGAGGCGGAGCCTCCCGATGACGGCTGCTGTTATATCCTAGCGGAGCCATCTCCATAACCCCCTCTCCAAGGTATTTTTGACACGGGATCCTCGGGAGGAAAAGCGAGACAGGTTCTGGTGGGCTGGCGCTGTGTTCTGTGGGGCTGTCCGGCACAGGGGCGCCAGCTCTGCGAGCCTGACGGTGGCCACCGACGTCTGGCCGCCGTGGCGCATCTTGCAGGCCGATGGCCGTTTCACCGGGCTGGATAGGGATAGCCTGGCCGCCGTGCAGGCGCACCGGCATCCACCCCATGGTGCGGGTCCAGTCTCTCTCCTGGCTCGGCGCCTTGACCATAGGACCCTCTCCCTTGCTATCATTGGCCCCTTCTCATCTCGACCCAAGGGTCTTTGCTCGGGACATGCCTTGTTCACCACACTGATCGCCCGCCAGCGCCGCCTGCAGCGCCGCCTGCTGCTCGGCCTGCTCTGCCTGACCCTGTTGCTGCTGCTGCTCTCCCTGAGTGTCGGCGCCTTCATGGTGCTGCCCTGGCAGCCCCTTGGTCCCCTGGAGCAGCAGATCCTGCTGGAGCTGCGTCTGCCCCGGGCCCTGCTCGCCCTGCTGGCGGGGGCCGCTCTGGCCTGCGGCGGCGCCGTGCTGCAGATCATGCTGCACAACCCGGTGGCCGAACCCGGCCTGCTCGGCGTCTCGAGCGGGGCCGGGTTGGCCGCCATGGTCGCCATGGCCATGGCCAAGGGGGCCGACATGGCGCTGCCGGGCTGGGCCCTCTCCCTGGCCGCCTTCGCCGGGGCCCTGCTGGTGACCCTCCTGCTGCTGCTGGCCGCCCGCCGCGCCCATCTGGGCAGCGCCCGTCTGCTGTTGCTGGGGGTCGCCATCGGCATCCTCACCAATGCGGCCATGACCTGGCTGATGTATTTCGCCGACGACGGCTCGGTGCGCGAATTCATGTTCTGGATGATGGGCAGCCTGGCCTATGGCAGTCAGCAATTTGGCTGGTGGTGGCTGCTCATGCCCCTGACCCTGCTCTGGCTCATCCGGCAGGGACGGGGGCTGCAACAGCTGCTGCTGGGGGAATCCCAGGCCAGATTGATGGGGCTGGACGTGCAGCGGCTGCGGGTGCGGCTGGTGCTGGCGGTCTGCCTGCTCACCGGGCTGGCGGTGGCCCTGTGCGGCGTCATCGGCTTCGTCGGCCTGGTGGTGCCCCATCTGCTGCGCCTGTGCGGGGTGAGCGATCAGCGCTTCTTGCTGCCCGCCTCGGCCCTGGGGGGAGGCGCCCTGCTGCTGGGGGCGGATCTCTGCGCCCGCACCCTGCTGGCGGCGGGGGAGCTGCCCATCGGGGTGGTGACCGCCTCGGTGGGGGCACCCCTGTTTATCTACCTCCTGCTCAGGCAATCCCATGACCAGCCCCATTGATGACAAGGCGCGGCTCTGCGCCCGCGACCTCTGCCTGGCCCAGCGCCTGGCCCCCCTCAGCCTGAGCTGGTCCGGGGGCCAGCTGGTGGCCCTGCTGGGCCCGAACGGCAGCGGCAAGTCGACCCTGCTCGCCTCCCTGGCCGGCCTGCTGCCCGCCCGCGGCGAGGTGCTGCTGGAGGGGGAGGGGATCGCCGCCCTGAGCCTGGAGGCGCTGGCGGCGCGCCGCGCCATGTTGCCCCAGCGTCAGCCCCATCTGTTTCATACCCCCGTTTTCGCCGTGCTCGCCTTGGGGCTGGGGGGGTGCGATCCTGCGAGCCCGGCGGCCAGAGCCGCCATGGCGACCCTCTGCCAGGCCCTGGAGCTCGATACGTTGCTGGCCCGGGATTTCAGCCGCCTCTCCGGGGGGGAGCAGCAGCGGGTGCTGATCGCCCGCACCCTGCTCCAGGTGTGGCCCGGACTCAATCTGGCGGGGCGTCTGCTGCTGCTGGATGAACCCCTGGCCGGGCTGGATCTGCACCATCAGCTGGCGCTGCTGCGGCTGCTGAAATCGTTGGCACGCCAGGGGCTGCTGGTGGTGATGGCCATCCACGACATCAATCTGGCCATCGACTGGGCGGATCGCATGCTCTGCCTGCAAGGGGGCAAGCTGGTGTGCGAGGGGAGCGTCGACATCATCGACGAGGCGCTGCTCGAGCGGGTGTTCCAGATCAAGACGACGCGGATCGAGGCGGGCGGCCGTACCTGGTTTATGCCAGGCCTGTGAAGGGGCTGCCCTGCATGCCTCTCCCTACTCCCGCGAGAGGGAAGGGGGCCGAGAGCGGGCAAGAGAAAGGGGCAGGTAGCTGATACCTGCCCCTTTCTTGGCTCTCCAGCGGGATTGGCGCAGCCGTTATCTCGGGTTGGCCTTGGCAAGGCGCGCCGTGGCGGCGTCGGCCAGCATGGCCAGCAGGGTCTCGGTGTCTGACCAGGACAGGCAGGCATCCGTGATGCTCTGACCGAAGGTGGCGGCGCAGCCGTTCTCCACCTCCTGGCGGCCTTCCACCAGGAAGCTCTCGGCCATGATGCCGGCGATGCCGGTACGCCCGCGGCGCAGCTGGTCACAGATATCCTGGGCCACCAGCAGCTGGCGGCGGTGATCCTTCATGCTGTTGCCGTGGCTGAAGTCCACCACCAGCCGCTCGGGCAGGCCCACCTGGGCCAGGGCTTCGCACGCCTCGTCGATGCTGGCGGTGTCGTAGTTGGGCCTGTGGCCGCCACGGAGGATCACGTGACCGAAGGGGTTGCCGGCGGTGCGGTAGATGGTCATCTTGCCGTCCTTGTCCGGGGAGTAGAAGATGTGGCTGTGGCGGGCGGCGCGCACCGCATCGATGGCGATGCGGGTGTTGCCGTCTGTGCCGTTCTTGAAGCCGACCGGGCAGGAGAGGGCGGAGGCCATCTCGCGGTGGACCTGGGATTCGGTGGTGCGCGCGCCAATGGCACCCCAGGTGATGAGGTCGCTAATATACTGACCGGTCACCATATCGAGGAACTCGGTGGCGGTGGGCATGCCCAGGGCATTGATGTCCGCCAGCAGCTTGCGGGCCAGCTGCAGACCCTGGTTGACGTCGAAGCTGCCGTCGAGGCGGGGATCGTTGATGAGCCCCTTCCAGCCGACTATGGTGCGCGGCTTCTCGAAATAAGTGCGCATCACGATGCACAGGCTCTCTTTGTACTGCTCGCGCAGGAGATTGAGGCGGGTGGCGTAGTCGAGGGCGGCGACCGGATCATGGATGGAGCAGGGGCCTATGATGACCAGCAGTCGCTGATCCTCACCGGTCAGTATGGCTTCCACTTCGCGGCGGGCATCGAGCAGGTTCTGGGCGATCGTGTCGGTAATGGGGAAGGCGCTGGCGAGTTCGCTGGGGGTGATGAGGGACTCCAGGCGACGGGTGCGCAATTCATCGGTGTGAATGGACATAAGAAACTCAAGTCTCGAGTGGGTGGCATGGCCACAGGCGGCGAAAAAAAGCAAAGGGATAAAATAAAGCAAAATCCTGTCGATTGAAACCTTGGCCGGCTCTGCTAGGATGTGAGGCCGTTTTATCCCTACCCGAGGTAGTTTTTGTGGCAAAACCTGGCGCGACCGGCCTGACCCGGATCATCAAGGCAACCGGTTACAGCATGAAGGGTCTGAGATCCGCCTGGCTCAACGAGGCCGCCTTTCGGCAAGAGCTGATCCTGATCGTGCTGTTGATGCCGCTGGCGTTCTGGATTGGCGACTCCCTGGATCAGATCCTGCTGCTGATCGCGGTCAGCTGGCTGGTGGTGATCGTCGAGATCCTCAACTCGGCGGTGGAGGCGGTGGTGGATCGCATCGGATCCGAACACCACGAGCTGTCGGGGCGCGCCAAGGATCTGGGGTCGGCGGCCGTCTTCATCGCTCTGGCACTGAACCTGCTGGTGTGGGGCGCCCTGGTGGGGCGCAATCTGCTCGGCTGGTGGTGATCGCCCCGAGGCGAAGCAGAATGCAACAAAGGCGCCCGATGGCGCCTTTGTTGTGACTGGCATCGCCGCCTTACTCTGCGATGAGCAGGGTATAGGAGCGGTTGCGGCGCCAGATCTTGCGTTTGGTGTCGTTGAGCTTGAGTTTGCGTCTGGGGCTCCAGCCGCTCTTTGTCGCCTTGACCAGACGTATTCTTCTACGTTTTTGCATCTTGGTCTCCTGCCCCCTTGCTCGCTCGAGCCAGGGGATCCTCATGTTGCATAGGGGTACTCGAGGTGGGGCACTGCCGACACTGTCATTGACCATCGCGAGCCGGGCTGCCGGGGGATGGCGCCGTGTCGGACAGGCTCCGCTGTGTCGGCATGATAGCAGGCCGGCCGGTCCTAAGACAGGGGGGAATATCAGCCTTGTTCGGCACCCGTGATCCGGCTCACGGCCTCCGCGATGGGGCTGGGCGCCGCCTGGCTCACCGCTTCGCTGTCATCCTCGTCCAGGGCCTCGAGGCGCCGCGCCTTCTGCTGCTCGTTGTCGAGCCAGAGCAGGCTCTGGTAGTACTGGCGCACATTGTTGACATAGCTGCGGGCCTCGCCGCCCCGGGCGTAGCCGTAGCGTACCTTGCTGTGCCATCTGGCCTGCTGCAGCAGCGGCAGTACCTCCTTGACGTCACCCCAGCTGTCGGGATCCTTGCCAAGCAGCTTGGTGAGGCGGCGGGCATCCATCATGTGGCCGTAACCTATGTTGTAGGCGGTGAGGGCGAACCACACCTTCTCGTCCTCGGGGACAGAGTCCGGCACCTTGTCCATCATCAGCTTGAGATAGCGGGCGCCCCCCTCGATGCTCTCCTTTGGGTGGGTCCTGTCCTTTACCCCCATGGCCTTGGCGGTGTTTTCGGTCAGCATCATCATGCCGCGCACCCCTGTGTAGGAGCGGGCATTGGGGTCCCAGTGGGACTCTTGATAGCTGATGGCGGCCAGCAGGCGCCAGTCGATGTCCAGGGCGTGCTGCTTGAACAGGGACTGGTACCTGGGCAGCCGCTCCTTGGCCCGGCGCAGGAAGGTGCGGGTATCGACGAAGTCGAAGTTCTGCACATGGCCGAAGTATTTCTCGTCGAGCTTGGCGATGGCGCCGTCCATGAAGCGCTGGCCGAAGAAGTCGATGATGCTGGCGTAGAGGCTGTCATCGGGCAGCCGGTTCATGGCCCAGGCCACCGTCTGGTTGTCGGAGAGGGTGAGCGCCTCGGCCAGCTCGGGGTAGTAGCGCTGGGTGCGGGCCAGCACAGTGTCCTGCACTATGGTGTAGTCGATCTCGCCCTTGGCCACGGCCTTGAGCAAGTCCTCCGTGTCCATCCTGGCGTCCGCGCGCCAGCTCAGGGTCGGGTGCTGCTTGCCATAGGCCTTGAGCAGGTCATCGCCGGTGGAGCCCTGGGCCACCACCAGCTGGCCGTCGACGTCAGCCAGGCTGCGGGGGCGCCGGGTGCCGTTGCGATAGACCAGCTTGGGGGAGACCTGATAGAAGCCGGGGCCGAAGCGAAACAGGGCGCGGCGCTCCGGGGTGACGACGATGGCGGCGGCGGCCAGATCCAGCTTGCCCCGCTCCAGCAGGCCCACCAGCTCGGCGCTGGTGTTGACCGGCACTATGGTCAGCTTGACCCCGAGCCAGTCGGCGAAGGATTGGGCCAGCTCGTAATCGTAGCCCAGGGCCGTGTCGTCCCGCTGGTAATAGGAGGTGGGACCGTACAGGGTGCCGACCCGGATCTCGCCCCGTTGGCGGATCTGTTCCAGCTGGCTGGAGGGGGTGTGAAAGTCACAACTGGCGAGGGCCAGGGTCATGGTCACGGCGAGCAGCAGTCGAACAATGGGGCGCAAGTAGGTGAATACCCTTGTTGAAAATATCGACGATCGTCGGGAAACAGGCCCCTTTATACCAGAGAGTCGGAGGCGAGTCACATCGATGGCGAGGATAAAAACGTTTGTCCGGCGGGGGCGGGATCCCTATAATACGCGCGTCTCAAATCCCCCCCACACATTAAAACTTGGTGAGAAAGGTCATATGGAAATCTTGCGAGGTGCGCCTGCACTGTCTGAGTTTCGTATCAACAAGTTGCTGCAAAGCTTCGCGCACAGAGGACTCGAGATAAGCAGTATCTACGCCGAATACGTGCATTTTGCCGAATTGACTGCGCCGCTCTCCGATGGCGAGCGAACGACACTGGAACGGTTGCTGCGCTACGGCCCGACCATCCAGGAACACGCCCCCAGCGGCCAGCTCTTCCTCGTTACCCCCCGTCCCGGCACCATCTCCCCCTGGTCTTCCAAAGCAAGCGACATCGCCCACAACTGCGGCCTGACCCAGGTCAAGCGGCTCGAGCGCGGCATTGCCTACTATGTGGAAGGCGAACTGACCGCCGACCAGCACGCGGATGTGGCCGCCCTGCTGCACGATCGCATGATGGAGACCGTCTTCTCGGCCCCCGAGCAGGCGAGCGCCCTGTTTGCTCACCATGAACCGCGCCCCTTCACCCAGGTGGATGTGCTCGGCGGTGGTCGCGCCGCCCTGGCGTCGGCCAACATCGCCCTGGGCCTGGCCCTGGCCGATGACGAAATCGACTACCTGGTGGAGAACTTCACCAAGCTCGGTCGTAACCCCAACGACATCGAGCTCTACATGTTCGCCCAGGCGAACTCCGAACACTGCCGTCACAAGATCTTCAACGCCGACTGGACCATAGACGGGCAACCCCAGCCCAAGTCCCTGTTCAAGATGATCAAGAACACCTTCGAACAGACGCCGGATCATGTGCTGTCCGCCTATAAAGACAACGCCGCCGTGATGGAGGGCAGCGAGGCTGGCCGCTTCTTCCCGAGCAGCAAGGGCGAGTACCAGTATCACCAGGAGCGGGTCGACATCCTGATGAAGGTGGAGACCCACAACCACCCGACCGCCATCTCCCCCTTCCCGGGGGCGGCCACCGGCTCCGGCGGCGAAATTCGCGACGAGGGTGCGACCGGTCGTGGCGCCAAGCCCAAGGCGGGTCTGGTGGGCTTCTCCGTCTCCAACCTGCGCATCCCCGGTTTCGAGCAGCCCTGGGAGCAGGATTTCGGCAAGCCGAGCCGCATCGTCAGCGCCTTTGACATCATGCAGGAAGGCCCGCTCGGCGGGGCGGCGTTCAACAACGAATTTGGCCGTCCGGCCCTGCTCGGTTACTTCCGTACCTTCGAAGAGAAGGTGCCGAGCCACAACGGCGTCGAGGTGCGCGGCTATCACAAGCCCATCATGCTGGCGGGCGGCCTTGGCAACATCCGCAGCGAACACGTCCAGAAAGGGGAGATCCCGGTCGGCGCGGCCCTGATCGTGCTGGGTGGCCCGGCCATGAACATCGGCCTGGGCGGCGGCGCGGCTTCCAGCATGGCCTCCGGCCAGTCTGCCGAAGACCTCGATTTTGCCTCGGTGCAGCGGGACAACCCCGAGATGGAGCGCCGCTGCCAGGAGGTGATCGATCGCTGCTGGCAACTGGGGGACGACAACCCCATCGCCTTCATCCACGACGTGGGTGCCGGTGGCCTCTCCAATGCCATGCCCGAACTGGTCAACGACGGCGAGCGCGGTGGTCGCTTCGACTTGCGCGCCATCCAGAGCGACGAGCCGGGCATGAGCCCGCTCGAGATCTGGTGCAACGAATCCCAGGAGCGTTACGTGCTGGCGGTGCCCCAGGAGAAGCTGGCGCTGTTCCAGGCCCTGTGCGAGCGCGAGCGCGCCCCCTATGCCGTCATCGGCACCGCCACCGAAGAGAAGCATCTCACCCTCTCCGATGCGCATTTTGACAACCAGCCCATCGACCTGCCCCTGGACGTGCTGCTCGGCAAGGCGCCCAAGATGCACCGGAACGTGCAGAGCCTGCCCGCCCAGGGCAAGGCGCTGCAACTGGACGGCATCACCCTGAATGACGCGGCCGAGCGGGTGCTGCGCCTGCCGACCGTGGCGGAGAAATCCTTCCTCATCACCATCGGCGATCGCACCGTGACGGGCCTGGTCAACCGCGACCAGATGGTCGGTCCCTGGCAGATCCCGGTGGCCGATTGCGCCGTCACCGCCGCCACCTATGACAGCTATCACGGCGAAGCCATGTCCATGGGGGAGCGCACCCCGGTGGCCCTGCTCTCCCACGCCGCCTCTGCCCGCATGGCGGTGGCCGAGGCCCTGACCAACCTGGCGCCGGCCCATATCGGTTCCATCAAGCGGGTCAAGCTCTCCGCCAACTGGATGTCCGCCGCCGGTCACCCGGGGGAAGATGCCGGCCTCTACGAAGCCGTGAAGGCGGTGGGGGAGGAGCTCTGCCCCGAGCTCGGCCTCACCATCCCGGTGGGCAAGGACTCCATGTCCATGAAGACCCGCTGGCAGCAAGATGGCGAGGAGCGCAGCGTCACCTCGCCGCTCTCCCTGCTCATCACCGCCTTTGCCCGGGTGGAAGACGTGCGCAATACCGTGACCCCTGTGCTTCGCACCGATCTCGGTGAGACCGACCTTATCCTCATCGACCTTGGCAACGGCAAGCAGCGCCTGGGCGCCTCCGCCCTGGCCCAGGTCTATCGCCAGCTCGGTGACAGTGCGCCGGATCTGGACAACCCGACCCAGCTCAAGGGCTTCTTCAACGCCATTCAGGCCCTGGTGGCGGACAGCAAGCTGATCGCCTACCACGACCGCTCCGATGGCGGCCTGTTCGTGACCCTGGCCGAGATGGCCTTCGCCGGTCACTGCGGCCTCGATATCCAGCTCGATCGCGTCGGTGGCGAGCTGCTGCCCGCCCTGTTCAACGAGGAGCTGGGAGCCGTCATTCAGGTGCGCCGCGAGGACAAGGAAGCCGTGATGACCCTGCTGGCGGGCCACGGCCTGGCGGCCTGCGCCCATGTCATCGGCACCGTCAACGACGGCGATGATCTGGTGATGAAGCGGGTCGGCCAGGAGGTGTATCGCGCCAGCCGCACCGCCCTGCGTACCCTCTGGGGCGAGACCAGCTGGCAGATGCAGCGCCTGCGGGACAACCCGGAGTGCGCGGATCAGGAACATGCCGCCCGCCAGGACGCCACCGACCCGGGCCTGCACGCCAGCCTGAGCTACAACCCGTCCGAGGACGTGGCTGCCCCCTATATCGCCCGCGGGGTCTCTCCTCGTCTGGCGGTGCTGCGCGAGCAGGGGGTCAACTCCCACGTCGAGATGGCGGCGGCGTTTGACCGCGCCGGCTTCACCGCGGTGGACGTGCACATGAGCGACATCCTGTCCGGTCGCATCAAGCTGGAAGAGTTCCAGACCCTGGTGGCCTGCGGCGGCTTCTCCTACGGCGACGTGCTGGGGGCGGGTGAAGGCTGGGCCAAGTCCATCCTGTTCAACGACAACGCCCGCGAGCAGTTCCAGCGCTTCTTCGAGCGCGGCGACACCCTCTCCCTGGGGGTGTGCAACGGCTGCCAGATGATGTCCAACCTGCGCGACCTCATCCCGGGGGCCGATCTGTGGCCGCGCTTCGTGCGCAACCGCTCCGAGCGTTTCGAGGCGCGCTTCAGCCTGGTGCAGGTGCAGGACTCCCCCTCCGCCTTCTTCGCCGGCATGGCGGGTTCCGTGATGCCCATCGCCGTCTCCCACGGGGAAGGACGGGTGGAAGTGCAGGACGCCGCGCACCTTGCCGCACTGCAAGCCAGCGGTCTGGTGGGGCTGCGCTTCGTCGACAACCGGGGTCAGGCGACCGAAGGCTACCCGGCCAACCCGAACGGCTCGCCGGACGGCATCACTGCGGTCACCACCACGGACGGCCGAGCCACCATCATGATGCCGCACCCGGAGCGGGTATTCCGCACCGTGGCCAACTCCTGGCACCCGGACAACTGGGGCGAGGACGGTGCCTGGATGCGCATGTTCAGAAACGCCCGGGTCCGCCTGGGCTGATGCAGGCAACCCCATCATGCGAAAACCGGCCCATGTGGCCGGTTTTTTTATTCGCAGCAGGCGGTCATCTTGCCTGCCGGGGCAAAGAGCCCGAGATCGGCGCTGGCAGCGGTGAAGGGAACAGGCTGGCGCCCTCTGGCAGAGAGCAGGACCATGGGCGAGCGCCAGGGAGAGGGCGGCAAGGAGGCTATCCTGCCCCCCTGGTCGAACCAGGGTTCAAATCGAGCCGCCTATCACCGGACAAAGTAAAGGGCCTGTCTTGCGACAGGCCCTTTACTTTGTTTGGCGGTGAGGGAGGGATGATTCGCCACTGGGTGGCTCACCCCTTCGGGGCGGCCGTTGGCCGTTCATCGCAGCAAGCTGCTCTGCTCGAACCCGGACGAGGGTTCTCACCCTCCCTCCATTGGCATCAGAGTAGCGTGGTGCTCCAGATGCAAAAAAACCGACCCTGAAGTCGGTTTTTTCAATTTGGCGGTGAGGGAGGGATTCGAACCCTCGATACGTTGCCGTATACACACTTTCCAGGCGTGCTCCTTCAGCCACTCGGACACCTCACCAAATTTTGGTCTGTGGTTTAACGTGTTCAGCCAACACTGTGTTCACTGCGCTGTTGCGCTGGAACGGGGCGTAATTTAGGGGAAAGCCGGTGACGGGTCAACCTTTTTTCCCCTTGTTTTTCATATCTTTTTCCGTTTGCGCAGCTTTTATGCCGACTCTGGCGCTTTTATCGCCTCATGGCTTGTCCAGCATGATCAGGCTGTCGGGCAGCTCGTTCTTGTCGTTGGTGGGGGGGAAGGCATCGGCCAGGATGGCGCCGGTGCGGGTCACGCACTCGATGAAGCCGGGTTCCACCTCACCCTTGCGGATCCGGGCGGTAAAGTCGTCGATGATCGCCTGCCACTGGGCGTTCTCTATGTGCCGGGCGACTCCGTCATCGACCAGGATCTCCACATAGTGCTCCGCCACCGAGACGAAGATCAGCACCCCCAGCCGGTCGTGGGTGCGGTGCAGCCCCTGCTCGACAAATTGCAGCCGCGCCATCAGGGCCGCCCGGTGGCGACGCACCTTCTTGGGAATGAGCAGCATCTTGATGGGGGTCCAGTGAAACAGCAGGGTCAGGGCGAGCCAGACCGCCCACTGGGTCAGCAGGATCTCGTACCAGCCGAGCCAGAAGCCCAGCTCGAACACCAGCAGGGGGGTGAGCATGGCGAGCAGGGCTGCCCACAGGGTGGGGATGTAGCGATAACTGTCGCTGGCCGGGGCCAGTACCGTCACCAACTCGGCATCGGTGGCCTGCTCGGCCTGCTTGACCCTGGCCTGGAGAGTGTGAAAAAACTGTTTTGATATCATCTCTTTATCTCAATAGGTATGGGGATCACCAGCCACCGGAGGCACCGCCGCCACCGAAACTGCCACCACCGCCGCCGAAGCTGCCGCCGCCAAAACCACCCCCAGATCGCCCGGCACCGAATCCGCCGGCGGTATAGATGGCACCTCTGCGGCCCCGGCCGCCACCCCCACCGCCGCCGCGCAGGTTGTGCAGCACTATCATGGCGATCACCATGACGATGAAGATGAGCAGGCCGTTGACCTTGTCCCGCTTGGGGGGCGCCTTGGCCTGATACTCGCCGGCCAGGGCCTGCATGATGGCCTGGCTGCCGCCGAGGATGCCGCTCGCCATGTCGCCGCGACGAAAGGCGGGCAGCACCCGGGTCTGGATGATGTTGGCGGCGATGGCGTCGGGCAACACCCCCTCCAGGCCGTAGCCCACCTCGATACGCACCTTGCGATCCTCGGGGGAGATGATCAGCAGCACGCCATTGTTCTTGCCCTGCTGGCCAATGCCCCAGTGGCGGCCGAGCTGGTAGCCGTACTCCTCTATGGTATTGCCATCCAGACTGGTGAGGGAGACGACCACCAGCTGGACGCCGCTCTGTTGTTCGAAGGCCGCGAGCTCGCGGGTGAGGCGATTGGCCTGCTCCGGGCTCAGCAGGTGCGCCTCATCGACCACGCGCCCGCTCAGGGCCGGAAATTGGGGGGCGGCCAGCAGGGAGAAGGAACAGAGCAGCCCCAGCAGCAACAGCCAGGGCCGGATGAGTTGCGCCATCAAAATTCGACCTTGGGCGCCTCGTCGGCACCCGGCTTGGCACTGAAGCTCGGCTTGGGCTCGAGATCCGAGTAGAGCAGCTTGGCCCAGATGACCCCCGGGAAGGTGCGCAGCTCGGTATTGAACTGGCGCACCGCCTCTATGTAGTCACGGCGAGCCACCGAGATGCGGTTCTCCGTGCCCTCGAGCTGGGCCTGCAGGGTGAGAAACTGCTGATCCGCTTTCAGATCCGGGTAGCGTTCCACCACCACCATGAGGCGCGACAGGGCACTGCTGAGCTGGTTCTGGGCCGCCTCGAACTGCTGGAGCTGGGCGGGATCGCTCACCTGCAGGCTGCCGACCCGGGCCCGGGCATCGGTGACCGCCTTGAGGGTCTCCTGCTCGTGGCTGGCATAGCCCTTGACGGTGGCAACCAGGTTGGGGACCAGATCGGCGCGGCGCTGATACTGGTTCTCCACCTGGCCCCAGCTCGCCTTGACCTGTTCGTCCAGGGTCGGGATCGTGTTCATGCCGCAGCCGGTCAGGGTCAGCAGCAGGGAAGCCAGCAGGCAGGCCCGGGTGAAGGGGCGCCAGATACTCGTTGCCATCTCGTTGTTCTCCAGTGAGTTTTCAATGTTTGCCCGCACACCATACCCCTTGTGCTCAGCCCTCACAACGGCGAGGCAGCGGGGGCAGGTTGCGATAGGTGACGGAGACCCTGGGCAACTGCGGCTTGTCCTTGAGCCAGGAGGCGAGCTCGGCGCCGCAGCCATTGCCCGGCGGTATGGGGGCCTGGGGCTGGCAGTCCGGGCTGCCGGCCGGGCAGCGCAGCCGCACATGGAAGTGGCTGAAGTGGCCGACCCAGGGCCTGAGCTTGCCGACCCAGGGCTCGTCCGGGCTGCGTTTGCACACCTCCGCCTTGAGGGCGGGGTTGATGAAGATGCGGGTCACCTCCGCCGGTTGGGCGGCGAGGCGCAACAGGGTCAGCTGCTGGGGGCCGAATCGCCCCGGCAGCACCCGATAGCTGGGCTCGTCGATGAGGGCCCACTCCTTGGGGGCATCCTGCTCCCAGCGGTTGATGGGCTGGTTGGCCATGCGAAACCAGATGTCGGCGTCGAGCCCGGTCTGGTGGCTGCGGTGTCCCGAGCGGAAGGGGCCGCCGCGGCTCATGGCGAGATCGGCGATGTAGAGATCCGGCAGGCCGGCCATCCTGGTGCGGCTTGCCAGCCCCTTGAGGTAGTCGATGAGGTCGGGGTGACCGTAGTAGCGCAGTCGCTTGCTGCGGATCACCTGGTAGCCCGGGCCACTCAGGGGTAGGGCCATGCCATTTTTCAGGCAGCCGCCGGCATAACCGCCGATGGCCTCGGGTTGTGCAGTGGCGCCCAGCAAGAGCAGGGTGGCGATAAGCATGATGTGCCTCGAACAGGGATAAAGGGTGTCTTTTGAGCGTCACCAGCATAGCAACAGAGCGGGGGGCGAGACCAGCACCTGGCTTGCCCTTGCGCCCGGTGTCGCCTTGTTGCCACAATGCGCCCCTCAACGGTATCTGAACAGGGGAAGAGGATGATGAAAGCGAGTGAGCTGGTCGGCAAGGCGGGGGTCTGCTGGCTGCAACCGCCGGCCGGGCGCTTCTATGTCGCCATGGGCAGCCTGCTGGTGCTGAGCCTGGCGGCGGTGGGGGCGTCACTCTGGCAAGGGTATCCCCAGATGGGGCTCCTGCCCTGGGTCGGCGTCATCTTTGGCGGCATAGTGCTGCTGATGATGCTGGTGCCCCGCCACTGGCAGCCCTGGCGCATGGCGGAGCTCGCCTGGGACAGGGATCATCTCTATCTCATCAACGGCCAGCAGGACAGCGTCAGGGCGCTGCCCCGGGCCGCCCTGGTCGAGGTGGGCCGCGAGCGGCGGGTCGGCCACAACGGGGAGTGGCTCGAGTTCAGCCTGGATCTTGCCCTGGACCAGGATGAGCTGACCCAGGTGGCCGAGTTGCTGGACCTGGGGGAGGAGCCCGCCCATGAAGTGAGCCCGGGCGTCTACCGTTTTGGCTTTAAACGGGCCTGGCACAGTCGGCGCGCCCTGGGGGCTCTGCTGGCGCAATTGGTGCCACATCGAGCTGATTAATTTCTAGACAAGCCGGGGGCAAGCTCAGATACTGCCAGTTATTCGCATTGAACTTGTCGCCTGACTTGTCCAAGAGATCAATGGCTTGGACTCTGAGGCGAGGAGGCCCCGGGCATGATGCCCGGGTCAATCCGGCGTGGTGGTTGTGCCCTTGCTGCGGCGCCGGTGATTGCATAGTGAAGGCACCCTGACTCGAGAGTGGATGGCATGAAGATTTACGTAGGTAATCTGTCGTACCGGATGACGGCCGACGAACTGACAACCCTATTCAGCCAGTTTGGACAGGTGGACAAGGTCGATATCATCATCGATCGCGACACCGGTCAGTCCAAGGGATTCGGTTTTATTGAAATGCCGGTCAATGGCGACGCCGAGAAGGCGATCGCCGAGCTGCACGGCACCGAGATTGGTGGCCGCACCATCACGGTCAATCAGGCCAAACCCAAGACAGATGCACCCCGTGGTCGCCCCCAGCGTCATCGTTAAGGGGCCTCGCTAACGCAAAACGGCATGGGTTTTCCCATGCCGTTTCTGTTTGTGCAAGAGGGCGCATCGCGCCGGGATCAAGGCACGTCGTAGCCCAGGGCCGCCTTGCGGATGCGAAACCACTGCTGGCGATCGAGCCTGATCTGCTCGGAGGCGACGGCGCTGGCGATCCGCTCGCGCTTGCCCGAGCCGATGATGGGCAGCGGCTGGCTCGGCAGCATCATGACCCAGGCGTAGACCACCTGCTCCAGGGTCTGGGCCCCCACCTCTTCGCGGATCCGCTCCAGCTCGTGGCGCAATCCCTGGTAGCGGCCGTCATGGAACAGGCTGCCGCCGCCGAGGCAAGACCAGGCCATGGGCCTGATACGCAGCTGCTGGCACTGATCCAGGGTGCCATCCAGGGTGAGATCCTGGTTGAGGGGGGAGATCTCCAGCTGGTTGGTGACCAGGGGGAAGGGCAGGCGCGACTGCAACAGTTCGAACTGGCGTGCGGTGAAGTTGGAGACACCGGCGTGCCTGATCTTGCCCGCCTGCTGGAGGGCGATGAAGGCCTCGGCCACCTCGTCGGCATTCATCAGGGGGTCCGGGCGGTGGATCAGCAGCAGATCCAGGTGATCGGTGCCGAGTTTGTGCAAGGAGGCCTCGGCGCTGGCGATGATGTGCTCCTTGCTGGTGTTGTAGTGGTTGAGGGCATGCTCGGGCTTGGCGGTGAGGGCGATGCCGCACTTGCTGACCAGCTCCATCCGGCTGCGCAGGGCGGGTTCCAGACGCAGGGCACGGCCAAAGGCCTCCTCGCACTGATAGCCGCCATAGATGTCGGCGTGGTCTAGGGTGGTGACGCCAAGGTCCAGGTGGTACTTGATGAGGTCCAGCAGGGCCGTCGGGCTGAGCTGCCACTCCATCAGGCGCCAGTAACCCATGACGATGCGGGAGAACTCCGGACCCTGGGGATGCAGAGGCAGGCGGGATACGGTCATAACTCACTCCTTGGAATAAATGCTGGGCCTATCTTGGCCCCTGCCCCCGGCTAAGGCAATATTGGCGCCCCGTGCAATTCGTACTTTGGTTCTGATGGAGGGGCAGATGGACGCAGGGTTTGCCGCGCGGCTGCGCATATTGATGGGGGAGATGAGCGTGAGCGCCTTCGCCCGCAAGGTGGGACTGGGTGAGGCGCTGATCCGCAAGTACCTCAAGGGGGCCGAGCCCGGCTTTGCCAAGGCGAACCAGATCGCCATGGCCGCCAACTGCTCCCTGGAGTGGCTCGCCACCGGCTGCGGCTATCTCTATCGGCAGGCGGAGGTGGTGGATCGGGCCGCGTTGCAGGGGGCGGGGGAATTGCTGCGGGAACAGGCGCCCGCCACCGTGCTGCCCGATGAGGAGGCCCTGGTGAAGCTGCTCGCCTACTACCAGTTCCTGCGCAGCCACAAGCGGGCCGACGGCTTTCTCGATCTGGCCATGGCCCGCCAGTTCGGCAAGCACCTGGATGAGGCTTGAGCCCGGTGCCTCGCCCTGGAAAGGCCCGGCCCCCTAAGGGCGCTTCAGGGGAGCACATAGCAGCCTGAGCTGTTTCTCCGTCTCCATGATGGTCATGGCCTCCCCGCGTTGCTGGGCAGGGTCCAGCGGATGGCCTGCTTGATGTTGTCATAGACGGTGCGCCCCTCTCGCACGGCCGCGGCAATGCAGGCGATGTTATCATCGGCCAGCACCAGGTCGGCGGCCTCCTTGGCCGCTTCCGATCCCTTATGGCCCATGGCGATGCCGCCGTCCGCCCGCTTGAGGGCGGGGGCCTCCGGGTTGCTCCGTGTGCATGGTTCGCTCCCAGCGTCAATATGCCGCCACCGGGGAGACAAAACCGTTGGGCTTGAGGGCCAGCAGAGAGCATGCCAGGGTCTGCACTATGTTTTCCGCCGTATTCCCGATGAAGAAGCCCGAGATCCCGGTACGGGCAACCGTGCCCATCACCAGGATGTCGATGCCCTGCTCGGCCACATATCGGGGGATCACATGTTCCGCATGCCCGCGCAGCAGGTGCAACTGCAAGGCGCCCTGAATGCCGGACGCTTGCAACAGGCGCTGTTGCGCCGCCTGATGCTCCGCTTTGGCGGCACCTATCTGCTGATTTAACTCATCATCCGATATCTTGAGCCACACGTTGTGACGCAGATACTCCTCGAACTCATACTCCCAGCAGGAGAGGACGCTCAACTCGCCGCTGCATGTGTCCGCGAGTGCACGGGCCTCCTTCAATAGGTGCAGGGAGAGGTCGTGTCCCTCGGGAGCCGAACTCTGCGGATCGATAGCCACGGCGACGCGGATGGCGTTGCGATGCCGGTGAATGGGACGGGTCAGCCACACGGGGCAAGGGCATTTGCGCAGCAGCTCCATGTCGATGGCCTTGAAGCCCTTGCCACCCTCCTTGGGCTCTGCGGCCTTGATGACCAGATCATGGGCATGCTTGAGCGCGTGTCGAATGATGCGAATGGCGGGGGCATCCCCACTCTCTATGTCGATGTGCAGCGGCAGTTCGGATTCATCCACCTTGACGACATCGCGAGCGGCCTGGATGGCGTGCGCCAGCTGTGCCTTGAGAGAGGCCTCGTACCTTTCTCTGTAGTGCTTCATTTGCCGGGGAAATGGAGGGCATACCACCAGGGCTGTCAGGATGGCCCGATTGTTGCGGGCCAGGCTCATGGCCTGCGTCAGGGCTTCCGTTTCATCGACCAGCCCCTGGCTGACAAACAGGATGTGATGAAGGTTTTTCATGGTGTCTCTCCTCTGCTCATGGGCGGGATCTGCCTTGTGAATGCTGGTGTGATGGGGGAGGGGGAACGGGCGGGTCGCTGCCTGGGAGTGGCCCAGGGTCACCGCTGCGGCCATGGTCCTGCTCGCCGCGGGCGGCCATGAGGCTGCTTACAAGGCGTGTCGGCCGGCTTGCCGGCGGCGGGGGGAAAAAGGGGGGATCCATCCATGAACAGGGTATGGGGAGGCGGATGCCGGCAGGGCCAGGAGTCGGCATGGCCTTATCCCGCAGGGGGTCGGCGGCTGGCGGCGGTTGTCCATCACGAGAGAGGCGGATATCTGGCGGCTGATGGCGGTGCGCCTTGGGTACGGCTGAGTCGGTATGTTTCATATCATTGACTTCCTGTCAAAGGAGGAATGAGTCAGCGACATAATGACAGCAATGCCAGGTGATCCCTGTTTGTCTGCGCCCCTGGCGGGGCTGGTGGTGCAAGGTCTCCCGATCACCCTAACCCGGTTTCTGGCCCCATGCCAGGGACTTGCGTCAGATTTGCCGGTGTGATCAACTTGGGGCGGGCAGGCGGTGTTCGACCCGGTGGCCGAGCCCCCCGGGTTTCACATTCTGAGTATGGCTTCCTTGCCAAGCCTGCCCGAGCTGGCTAATGTCATCCTCCTGCATCAGGAGGGATCTCATGCGCTATATCGATTTACGAAGTGATACGGTAACCCAGCCCACGGACGCCATGCGTCAGGTGATGCTCCATGCCCAGGTGGGGGATGATGTGTACGGGGAAGACCCCGCGGTCAATGCCCTCGAGGCTTATGCCGCCGGGCGCCTGGGCAAGGAGGCCGCCCTCTTTGTCCCCTCGGGCACCATGTCCAACCTGCTCGGGGTGCTGGCCCATTGTCAGCGCGGCGAGGAGGCGCTGCTCGGCCAGGGGGCCCACATCTTCCGCTACGAGGCCATGGGCAGCGCCGTGCTGGGCTCGGTGGCCCTCAATCCCGTGCCCATGCAGGCCGACGGCACCATGGCCTTTGCCGATCTCGCTGCGGCCATCAAGCCCGATGACCCCCATTTCGCCCAGGCCCGCCTGCTCTGCCTGGAGAACACCCATAGTGGCAAGGTGCTGCCCCTCGCATATCTGCGCCAGGCGCGCACCTTCGCCGATCAGCACGGGCTCAAGCTGCACCTGGACGGGGCCCGGGTCGCCAACGCCGCCGTGGCGAGCGGGGTCTCCCTGGCCGAGATAGCCGCCCCCTTCGACAGCGTCTCCCTCTGCCTCTCCAAGGGACTGGGGGCGCCGGTGGGATCCGTGCTGGTGGGGGATGGCGCCACCATCGCCCGGGCCAGACGGCTGCGCAAGATGGTGGGTGGGGGCATGCGCCAGGCCGGCTTCCTCGCCGCCGCCGCGCAATTTGCCCTGGAGCACCAGTTCGAGCGACTGGCGGATGACCATCGCCGGGCCCGCCGCCTGGCCGAAGGGCTGACCGCCCTGCCGGGGATCAAGCTGAGCCTGGCGCAGGTGCAGACCAACATGCTGTTCCTGCAGCTCGACAAGGGGGAGAGCGTGGAGCTGTTGGCCTTCATGAAGGAGCGAGGCATCCTCTTCTCCGGCTATGGCGAGATGCGGCTGGTCACCCACTTGCAGATCACCGACGATGACGTGGCCGAGGTGATCGACGCCTTTGCCGAATACTGCCAGGGACGCTAGTCCCTGATATCGGCGCTCGTCTTGCCAGACGGGCGCCAGCAAACAAAAAGCGCAGCCTGGGCTGCGCTTTTGCATTATCGGGCGGGCAAGTCCGCGGCTCAGTAGGCCTGCTGGTGGACGTCCAGCACGGCGCGACCGGACGGATCGGCCATCTCCTTGAACTTGGCATCCCACTCCAGGGCGGTCGGGGTGGAGCAGGCGACCGACTTGCCGTAGGGCACGCAGCGGGCGGCGGATTCCAGCGGGAAGTGCTCCTCGAAGATGGCGCGATAGAAGTAGGCCTCCTTGGTGAGGGGGGTATGGATGGGGAAGCGGAAGGAGGCCGCCTCGAACATCTGATCCGTCACCTCGACCTCGACCATGGCTTTCAGGCTGTCTATCCAGGAGTAACCCACGCCGTCGGAGAACTGCTCCTTCTGTCGCCAGGCCACCTCGTGGGGCAGCAGGGCCTCGAACGCCTCGCGCAAGATGTGCTTCTCTATCTTGCCGTTGCCGCACATCTTGGCGGCAGGGTTGAGGCGCATCGCCACGTCCATGAACTCCTTGTCGAGGAAGGGCACCCGGCCCTCCACGCCCCAGGCGGCCATGGATTTGTTGGCCCGCAGGCAGTCGTAGAGGTGCAGGGCGTCGAGCTTGCGCACCGTCTCCTCGTGGAAATCCTTGGCGCTCGGCGCCTTGTGGAAGTAGAGGTAGCCGCCGAACAGCTCGTCCGAGCCCTCGCCCGAGAGCACCATCTTGATGCCCATCGCCTTGATGTAGCGCGCCATCAGGTACATGGGGGTCGAGGCGCGTATGGTGGTGACGTCATAGGTCTCGAGGTGATAGATGACGTCCCGCAGGGCATCGAGGCCCTCTTGCACCGTGAAGTGGATCTGGTGATGGACGGTGCCCAGATGATCGGCCACCTTCTGGGCGGCGGCGAGATCCGGCGATCCCTCCAGCCCCACGGCGAAGGAGTGGAGCTGGGGCCACCAGGCCTCGCTCTTGCCATCGTCTTCGATGCGACGGGCGGCATAGATCTTGGTGATGGCGGAGATGACGGACGAATCCAGGCCGCCGGAGAGCAGCACGCCGTAGGGCACGTCGCACATCAGCTGGCGCTTGACCGCGGCCTCGAGGGCGGCGCGCAGCTCCTCGACCGAGGCGGGGTTGTCCTTGACGGCGTCAAACTCGCGCCAGTCCCGCTGATAGTAGTGGGTCAGGACCCCGTCCTTGCTCCACAGGTAGTGTCCGGGCGGGAACTCTTCCACGCTCTTGCACACCGGCACCAGGGCCTTCATCTCGGAGGCGACATAGAAGTTGCCATGTTCGTCACGCCCGGTGTAGAGGGGGATGATGCCCATGTGGTCGCGGCCAATCAGATAGGCGTCCTGCTCGGCGTCATAGAGGATGAAGGCGAAGATGCCGTTGAGATCATCCAGGAAGGCGGGCCCTTTCTCCTTGTAGAGGGCCAGCAGCACCTCGCAGTCGGACTTGGTCTGAAACTGGAAGTCCACCGCCAGGGTCTTCTCCAGCTCCTTGTGGTTGTAGATCTCGCCGTTGACCGCCAGCACGTGGGTGCGTTCCGGGTTGTAGAGGGGCTGGGCGCCATTGCCCGGATCGACGATGGCCAGTCGCTCGTGGACCAGGATCGCCTTGTCAGAGCTGTAGACACCGGACCAGTCAGGCCCGCGGTGGCGCAGTCGCTTGGACATCTCGAGCGCCGATTTACGCAGGCTTGCCGCGTCAGATTTGATGTCCAGAATGCCGAAAATTGAGCACATTGATGTAAATCCTCTTTAATTTTTATTGAGCCCCCCACGTTTGGGCTCGAAATTCCATTTACATTCCTCGCCATTCACAATGCCTAGCGCCACCCCCTTTTGCAAGCGGCAACATGGCACAAAATCGGGTCCGTGGGCCGGATCCTGCCCGCTCAAAACCATGACGCCCGCGTCAAGCTGCTTGACGCGGGCGTCATGGGGCAAGGGATACCCCGTCTCATCTCGGCCTAAGCGCTGGGTTCGAAGATCACATAGAGTTTGCGACAGGGGGTGAGGGTCTCCCACTGTCCGGTGAAGCCCGCCGGGATGACGAAGCGATCCCCGGGGCCGAGATGCAGCTGGTTCCCCTCGTCATCGTGGATGCAGACCTCCCCCTCCAGCAGCTGGCAATATTCGTGCTCCGTGTAGTGCACCGCCCAGCGCCCCGGCTCGCAGTGCCAGAAGCCGACATGAAACTGCTGGCTCGGATCCGAGTAGTGATTCCAGACGCTCTGGGTCGGGTTGCCCGCCCGGATGCGCTCCGGGGCCGGGGTGAGTGGCGAGGGGGTGACCGTCTGGCGGTCGAGCAGGGTCCAGTCTTTGAGTGTCAGCATGATGCCTCCATGGCAGGGGAGAACCAGGGGCTTACCGGCCACCCTCCTGGTAGCCGACGACGCCCCGTTCGTTTTAATTGACGGCTAGCAAGGTACGCTAAACGATCGTCCCCGTCTTGCCAAGGGGGTCGCGCCCCTCCATTCCCCTGATCACGTGGCGGGCGAAGCCGCTGCCCGCCTCGTCATAGACGTTGAACACGGCGTCCACCCCCTGCTCGCGCAGGGAGTCGATGTCGTCCTCGAAACGGACGATGGCGGCTATCTTGCCGGTGAAGCCGTGGCTGCGCAGCTTCTCGATGGCATAGAGGTTGCCGGAGTGATGGGGCATGGCCAGCAGCACCAGGTCTATCTGGTTGGAGATGAGCACCTTGTCCCAGAAGTCGGTATCGGTCGCGTCCCCCTCTATCACGTTCATGTTGCGCTCGCGCAGCCCGGGCAGTTTGCCGTGGTCGTTCTCCACCCCCAGGATGACGGGGCCGTACTTGTTCTCCAGCTCGAAGTAGGCGCCCTGGCCGATGCGGCCCATGCCGAGGATGATCACCTGGGCGTCGCCCAGCTCGATGGGCCTGTCTTCCGGGTGCAGCTCGCTGGCCTGCAGGCCGCGCAACCAGTTGCCGAACCTGTGGTATATCCGCTCGCTCTGGCCATTGAGGGGGGCCGAGATCATGAAGCTGGCCGCCAGCGCCAGGGAGAGGGTCACCAGCCACTCATGGGAGAGCCAGCCCGCCTTGGCGGCGATGGCGGCGACGATGAGGCCGAACTCGGAGAAGTTGCTCAACGCCAGGGTGGAGAGCAGCACGGTGCGTACCCTCAGGTGGGCGCCGCTGTAAACCAGGTAATAGAGCGCGCTCTTGAACGGCAGCGCCAGCACCAGGGCCAGGGCTATCCACATGGCATCCTGGGTCGGCAGGCCGTTGAGTCCTATGGTCAGGAAGAAGCAGATGAGGAAGAGATCCTTGAGGGTGAACAGCGCCTTGGCCAGCCCGGCGGCGGCGGGGTGGGAGGCCAGCATCATGCCGATGATCAGTGCCCCCAGATCCGGTTTGAGCCCCACCACCTCGAACCCGGCGGCCCCCAGCACCAGGGCCAGGAAGACCCCAAACAGCACCTGCAACTCCCCGTGACCGGCTCGCTCGAGCAGCCGGCACAGCAGGGGGCGCAGGAGGGGCAGCCCCAGGATCCACAGCGCCCAGATGCTCGGCAGCTTGCCGCTGGAGATGGCGAGAAAGGCGACGGCGAAGATGTCCTGCATCACCAGCACCCCGATGGCGAGGCGCGCATAGAGGGCATTCATGTCGCTGCGCTCCTCGAGCACCTTGACCGCGAAGACAGTGCTGGAGAAAGAGAGGGCAAACCCCAGCAGCACGGCGAGTTGCCAGCCCAGGGACATGGCCAGCGCCATGCCGAGCCCCTTGCACACCAGGAGCACCAGGGTAAACAGCAGGGTGGAGAGCAGCATGTGCAGGCTGGCGGTGCCCCACACATCCCGACGTAGCAGGGTATGCACATCCAGCTTGAGCCCTATGGTGAACAGCAGCAGGGTGACCCCGAGATCCGCCAGCTCTGCCAGGGCCGGGGTATTTTCATACCCCATGCCATTGAGAATGAAGCCGGCGGCGAGGAAGCCGAGCAGGGGAGGCAGGCCAATCAGGTTGACCAGCATGCCGCAGACGAATGCCACGGCGATCAGTACAGGTTCCATACAATTACCATCTTCCGGGCCTGGGCCCGCAACACATGAGGGATGGGCGGCCCGCAGGGGCCGCGCCGCCATCGGCCGACCTAGACGATGTCGATATCGACCACGGAATTGAAGATGTGGTTGGGGCTAAAGGGCATCTGCTCTATGTCGGCCACCTTGCTCACCCCTGACAGCACCAGCACGGTTTCCAGACCGGCCTGGAAACCCGCGAGGATGTCGGTGCGCAGGTTGTCACCTATGATGAGGGTGTTGTCGGAGTGAGCCTCCATCCGGTTCAGCGCCGCGCGAATGATCCAGGCGCTCGGCTTGCCGACATAGAAGGGCTTCTTGCCGGTCATCCGCTCGATGGGGGCGCACAGGGCGCCGCAGGCCGGGTACATCATGGGGCCGTGGGTGTCCGGATTGGTGGCGATGAAGCGGGCGCCCTGGGCGACAAACTTGGCCCCCAGCTGCATCATGGACCAGTTGTAGTTGCGGGTCTCCCCCACCACCACGAAGTCGGGGTCTATGTCGGTGATGGTGAAGCCAGCCTTGTAGAGCTCGTGGGTCAGGGCCCCTTCTCCTATCACATAGGCCTTCTTGCCATCCTGGCGCTTGAGGAAATCGGCGGTGCCCATGGCGGAGGTATAAAAGCTCTCCTCCGGCACCGTTATCCCGGCCGCGCGAAAGCGGTTTTGCAGGTCTTTCTGGGTCTGGGCCGGATAGTTGGTGAGGAACAACAGCTTGCTGCCCTGTTCCAGCAGGCGATGGACGAAGAGATCGGCCCCCGGGATGAGATCGTTGTTGTGCAAAATGACGCCGTCGATGTCACAGATGACGTTTTTCTTCATGGAAACTCCTTCAGGGGCAGGGATGAGGCAGAGACATTCTTGCATGTCTTCAATCGGTTATGGTTTTTTGTGCCGCCATTATAAGCCCCTTTGATGACAAGGTGTGACAGCAATCGAGCCAAACAGCCCCTTGTGGTTGGCTCGGCCAGGGCGCCGGCCTTTGCCGAGACGCAGGGGGAGAGAGAGAAGGAGTCGATCATGGACGAGTTTATCGCTGGGCTGCCCAAGCTGGAGCTGCACCTGCATATCGAGGGCACCCTGGAGCCGGATCTGATGCTGCGCCTGGCCGCGCGCAACGGCATATCGCTACCCTGGGCCGATGAGAGGAGCGTGCGCGCCGCCTATGAGTTTGACGGCCTGCAATCGTTTCTCGATCTCTACTACCTGGGGGCCAGCGTGCTGGTCACCGAGCAGGATTTCTTCGACCTCACCCGGGCCTACCTGGCGCGCTGCGCGGCGGAGGGGGTGGTGCATGTGGAGATCTTCTTCGATCCGCAAGCCCATACCGCTCGCGGCATTCCCTTCGTCACCGTGCTGGCGGGCATCGAGCGGGCGCTGCGGGCCGGGGAGCGGGAACTTGGCATCAGCTGGCGCCTCATCATGAGCTTTTTGCGTCACCTGAGCGAGGAGGCGGCGTTCGCCACCCTGGAGCAGGCCATGCCCTCGCTCGACCGCATCCACGGCATCGGCCTGGATTCGGGGGAGAGGGACAACCCGCCCGCCAAGTTTGCCCGGGTCTTCGCCCGCGCGCGGGAGCTGGGGCTGCCGGTGGTGGCCCACGCCGGGGAAGCAGGGCCGGCCGACTACATCTGGCAGGCCATCCGGGAGCTGCAGGTGCGCCGCATCGACCACGGGGTGCGCTGCGCCGAGGATCCCGAGCTGCTGCGTTACCTGGCCGACACCCGGCTGCCCCTCACCGTCTGCCCCCTCTCCAACGTGCGGCTCAAGGTGTTTGGCACCATGGCGGATCACAATGTACTGACCCTGCTGGAACAGGGGCTGTGCGTCACCATCAACTCCGACGATCCGGCCTATTTCGGCGGCTATCTGACCGCCAACTTCCAGGCCCTGGCCCATGATCTCGGCGCCAGCATGGGCCAGCTCTGCCGCCTGTCTCTGAACGCAGTGGAGGCGAGCTGGCTCGGTCTGGCCGACAAGGCGCGGCTGACCCGGGAGATCAGGAGCCATGCCGCCTGCCACGGGGTCAGCCTCTACTAGCGCCGGCACGGCAGGATACGGCAACGTCCGCCAGAGATGGCGGGCGTTGCCGTCATGGTCGGGCCTGGCCTCAGGCCGATTGCGGCTCTTTTGACTCCTGGTAGGTCGGGTAGTCGGTCAGTCCCTGCTCGCCGCCGCCAAACAGGGTGGCGGGATCGTGGGGGGCCAGCGGATAGCCGTGGCGCAGCCGGTTCGGCAGATCCGGGTTGGCCACGAAGGGGCGACCGAAGCCTATCATGTCGGCCCAGCCCGCCTCGAGGGCGGCCCGTGCCCGAGCGCCATCATATTTGCCCGCATAGATAAGGGTGTTGGGGAAGGCATCCCGCAGTCCCTGCTTGAAGCTCTGCGCCATCAGGGGGGCGTCATCCCAGTCCGCCTCGGCCACGTGCAGATAGGCGACATCGAGCCCTCCCAGCAGGCGGGCGGCGGCCAGATAAGTTTCCTGGGGGTTGGCATCCACGGTGCCGTTGAGGGTGGTGAGCGGCGCCAGACGCACCCCAACCCGGTCGGCGCCGATTTCGCTGCTGACCGCCTCTGTCACTTCTTTCAGGAAGCGCAGCCGGTTCTCCAGGGCGCCGCCGTACTTGTCGGTGCGGGCGTTGGACTCGGAGTCGAGGAACTGGTTGATGAGGTAGCCGTTGGCGGCGTGCAGCTCGATGCCGTCAAATCCCGCTTCCATGGCGTGGCGAGCGGCCTGGCGGAACTGGCCCACCACGGCGTCGATGTCGGCCTGGGTCATGGCGCGGGGGGTGACCGTCTCCACAAACCCCGGGGCGTCGCTGCCATTGTCCACAAACACCTTCACCCCCTTGGCCTGGATGGCGGACGAGGAGAGGGGCTGGGCGCCGCCGATGTTGTCCGGGTGGGTGACCCGGCCCACGTGCCAGAGCTGGGCGAAGATGACGCCGCCCTTGGCGTGCACCGCGTCGGTCACCTGCTTCCAGCCGGCCACCTGCTCGGCACTGTGGATCCCCGGGGTCCAGGCGTAGCCCTTGCCCAGGGGGTCTACCTGGGTGCCTTCGGAGATGATGAGACCGGCCTCGGCGCGCTGGGCGTAATAGGTCGCCATCATGGCATTGGCCACATCGCCGGGCTGGCTGGCACGGGAGCGGGTCATGGGGGGCATGACGATGCGGTTGTTGAGATGCAGCTGGCCCAGGCGCAGCGGGCAGAACAGGGGATCATGGTTCATTTGGCGTTCCTCATGGTGGGAGTGGGGCCACTCTAACGATCCTCATCATTGGGATAAACCCGGGTATTTACATAAGAGTGCTGCGCTGATGGCAACAATGGGGAGATGGAGGAGGTGGAAAAGAGGAGAGGGGACGCGGCACGTTCATCCATTGTGTTGGATGGGGTGGCGTCAGGAGAGGTGGGGGCGCCGCCTCGCATGTCGGCGGCTGATCACGCGGGGCTATGGGCCCCGCGTTGCATCAGGATGGCTGGCGCCGGATCAGAGCCAGCGCTTCTCGCGGGTGAAGCAGACCGAGAGCCAGGCATCCCCCAGGGTATCGCCGAGGCGGGACCAGAGCTCCTGGCGCAGGGCATCCTGGCGCTCGATGGGCCACTCCTGATCCGGGGCCACCAATATGTTCAATTCCAGATCGAAGCGGCGGCCGCTTTTCGCCAGATGGCTGTAGCATTCGATGCCATGGCGCTGGCGCAGGGCATCAATCTCGCGCTCGACTCGCGCCGAGACGTCCCCCTTGGGGGCGATTTTCAACACTTCCCGCAGGTTGCGGCCGAGCACCTTGATGGGGATCAGGGTGGCGCACAGGGCGAGCAGGGTGACCAGCACGGGGTCTATGTAGCGGTTGTACTGGCCATAACCCATGGCGTCGAGGCCGATGGCGACCACGAAGCCGATGAGCAGGGTGGCGCTGAGCAGGGTATCCACCAGCCACTCCTTGGCGTCCACCCGCACCAGCTCGGAGCCGACTCGCTCGGCGACCGCAGACTCGACCCGATAGATGATGGCGCAGAAGAAGGTGGAGACGGCGGCATAGATGAGGGCGTGACCAAGGTCTATCTCCCGTCCCCCTTCGAGCAGGGAGGTGATGCCACTATGGAGGGCGCCGAGGCAGAGCAGCAAGATGATGGCGCCATTGATGACGTTGGTGATGGGCTCGAAGTGGGCGTAACCGTACTGGAAGCGGGCGTCCGAGGGGCGGGTCACCAGGTAGGCGGTGATGAGCCCCAGGCCCGTCATGCCCATGCTGAACAGGGTGAAGATGCCATCGAGCATGATGGCGTTGGAACCGACCAGGAGGCCATAGCCAATGCCGAAGATGGCGAAGCCGATGCAGCCAAACAGCGACAGGGTCAGCGCCTGTTTCTCTGTGTTGATCAACGTACTGATAACATGGCTGTAATGAGCCATAAATGTCCTCCTTTCAAATGGTAAAGATTGCGCGCGCAAGCGGTTTTCTAGCTGATATACTGCCCGCTCACATGTGAGCGGGCTGGCCCCATGGTTCTGAAAACCAGAGCACCCTGAAGAGGTGAGCCAGGCCAGTCGTTGTCGCCGGCGTGCCGGCATCAAGCAAAGGATGGGAACAAGGATTCATGATCCCGAGACTCGATTACCAGGACAGTTTGTCACCTACAACCCTGCAGTTTCTTGAGTTGCTGGCGCGATCAGCATTTCGTGGTGATATCGAAAAGTCTTATGCAAGCCGGCTCGCCATGGCGACGGATAACAGCGTCTATCAGGTGGTGCCTCAGGCGGTGCTCTATCCGCGCAGCGCGGATGATATCGCCACCCTGCTCAAGCTGGCACAGGGTCCCGAGTACGCCACCTTGAGTTTCTTCCCTCGCGGCGGCGGCACCGGCACCAATGGTCAGTCCCTGGGCGGCGGCATTATTGTCGATCTCTCCCGCCATATGAACCAGATCCTGGAAATTAATCTGGAGCAGGGCTGGGTACGGGCCCAGGCCGGGGTGGTCAAGGATCAGCTCAACGCCTACCTCAAACCTCACGGCTACTTCTTCTCGCCGGATCTCTCCACCTCCAACCGCGCCACTCTGGGCGGCATGGTCAACACCGACGCCTCGGGGCAAGGATCCCTGGTGTACGGCAAGACCTCGGATCACGTGCTGGGCCTCAAGGCCGTACTGGAGAATGGCGACATCATGGCGACCGAGCCGGTCACAGGTGCCCGGCTGGCGGACAAGCTGGCCCTCGAGAGTCGGGAAGGGGAGATCTATCGCACCCTCTATCGCATCGGCAAGGAGAGGCGCGCCGACATCGAGGCCACCTTCCCCAAGCTCAACCGCTTTTTGACCGGGTACGATCTCAAGCACCTTTATCAGCCCGACAGCGACACCCTGGACGTGAGCCGGGTGCTGTGCGGATCTGAGGGGTCCCTCGGCTTCATCACCGAGGCTCGCCTCAACATCACCCCTATCCCACGCTATCGCACCCTGGTCAATGTCAAGTACGACAGCTTCCCCTCGGCCCTGCGCAACGCCCCCTTTATGGTGCAGGCCCAGGCCCTGTCGGTGGAGACGGTGGACTCCCGGGTGCTGGGGCTGGCCCGTGCCGACATCATCTGGCACTCGGTGAAAGACCTCATCCAGGATGTGCCGGGCAAGGACTTGCAGGGGCTCAACATCGTCGAGTTTGCCGACACCGATGAGGCTGAGCACGAGATCAAGGTGGCCGAGCTGTGCCGGCGCATCGACGGCCTGCTGGCCAAGGGGGAGGCGGGGATCATCGGCTATCAGGTGTGCGACCACCTGCCGAGCATCGAGACCATCTACGGCATGCGCAAGAAGTCGGTGGGGCTGCTCGGCAACGCCGAGGGGCGCAAGAAGCCGGTGGCCTTCACCGAAGACACCGCAGTGCCGCCGGAATCCCTGGCGGACTTCATCATGGAGTTTCGCGCCCTGCTGGACGGCCACGGCCTCGACTACGGCATGTTCGGCCACGTGGATGCGGGGGTGCTGCACGTGCGCCCGGCGCTGGATTTGTGCGACCCCGAGCAGGAGGTGCTGCTGCGGCGCATCTCCGACCAAGTGGTGGCGCTCACCGCGAAATATGGCGGCCTGATGTGGGGCGAGCACGGCAAGGGCTTTCGCTCCGAATACAGCCCCGCTTTTTTTGGCGAGCTGTGGGAGGAGCTGCAGCGGGTCAAGGGGGCCTTCGATCCCCATAACCGCATCAACCCGGGCAAGATCTGCATACCCTATGGCAGTGGCGCCGAACTGGTGTCGGTGGACGGGCCCAAGCGCGGCAAGTTCGACCGCCAGATCCCGATCGCGGTGCGCGAGAGCTACACCCGGGCGCTCGATTGCAACGGCAACGGCCTGTGTTTCACCTTCGAGACCGACTCCCCCATGTGCCCCTCGGTCAAGATCAGCCGCGACCGCCGCCACTCCCCCAAGGGGCGGGCCGGGCTGATGCGCGAATGGTTGCGCCAGTTGTCTGAGCAGGGTTTCGACCCCCTGGCCGAAGAAGTCGCGCTGCAAAGCGGTGGTCTGCGCTTCAAGCAGATCGTCGACAAGTTCCGCAACACCCTGGCCCGTGCCCGCGGCCAGTATGACTTCTCCCACGAGGTGATGGAGGCGATGGAGGGGTGCCTGGCGTGCAAGGCCTGCACCAGCCAGTGCCCCATCAAGGTGGATGTGCCCACCTTCCGTGCCCGCTTCATGCAGCTCTACCACAGCCGCTATCTGCGCGGCCCCAAGGATTACTTCGTGGGCACGGTAGAAAGCTATGCGCCCCTGCTGGCCAAGGCCCCCAAGCTGGTCAACTTCTTCCTGGAGAAAGAGTGGGCCCAGAAGGCGACCGAGAAGAGCATCGGCATGGTGGATGTGCCGCTGCTGAGCATCCCCACCCTGGCCGAGGAGCTGCGTGATCACAAGGCCCGCTATTTCGATCTGCCGGGCCTCGAGGCAATGAGCCCCGAGCAGCGCCAAAAAGTGGTGCTCATCGTGCAGGATCCCTTCACCAGCTACTACGACGCCCCCGTGGTGCGCGACCTGGTGAAGCTGGCCAGCAAGCTGGGTTATCAGCCCTACCTGCTGCCGTTCAAGCCCAACGGCAAGCCCCAGCACGTGAAGGGCTTCCTGCGCGCCTTCGCCCGCACCGCCGCGAGCGGCGCCCAGTTCCTCAACAAGATGGCGGCGCTGGGCATCCCCATGGTGGGGGTGGATCCCTCCCTGGTGCTCTGTTATCGCGATGAGTATGTGAAAGCCCTGGGCCCCGCCCGCGGCGACTTCCAGGTGTTGCTGCCCCAGGAGTGGCTGCTCTCTCTTCCGGCCCCGCAAGTCAGGGCCGCAGCGAAAGCGCCGGAGCAGGCCGAGCCCTGGTATCTGTTTGCCCACTGCACCGAGAAGACCACCAAGCCCTCGACCCACGGCGATTGGGGTACCCTGTTTGGCCGCTTCGGCGCCCAGTTGCAGCCGGTGTCGGTCGGCTGCTGCGGCATGGCCGGTACCTATGGCCACGACGCCAAGCAGGTGGAGCACTCCAAGGGCATCTATGGTCTGAGCTGGGCCGAGCCCCTCGCCCGTCTGCCCAAGGAACGCTGCCTTGCCACCGGTTATTCGTGCCGCAGCCAGGTCAAGCGGATGGAGGGGGAGAAACTCAAGCATCCGCTGCAGGCCCTGCTGGAACTGCTCTGATGCTGTGTTTCCCCAAGGGATTTCGGGTGCCCAAGGCCTATCGGCACCCGCACTTTCTGCTGTTGCCCGCCACCCCGTCCCAGGCCGTGGTGGAGTTCGTCGCCATGCTGCGCGAGCGCGAGCAGCTCCACCAGCTGTTTCGCCCGAACGATGCCTGGCCCTCCGCCAACTTCAGCCTGAGTCAGCACGAGGACGATCTGGCGTGGCAGCGCTCGGAGTTTCTCGCCAAGCGCTCCTTTGCCTATGGCCTCTGGAGCCCGGACAGGGAGCCCCAGTTCTGGGGCGGGGTCTATCTCTATCCCTCGGTGCTGCCGGAGGTGGAGGTGGAGCTCTTCTTCTGGAAACAGGCCGAGGCCCCCATCACGGATGCCGAGCTGGAGGCCGAGCTACGCGCCTGGCTGGGCAAGGTGTGGCACTGGCATCATCCCTGTCTGCCCGGGCGAGGGGTGCCCTGGTCTCAATGGCCCGGTACCAGCTATCCATGGTGAGGCGATGCGCCGCCGCCCTCCGTCATCCGATCCCGGACGCAGGCCTCTGGCCCGCGTCCTCACTTTGTTAAGCACCCAGTACAGGACAAGAGCCCATGAGCGATGCGATGACTCCCATCTGGCAGCAACCCCTGACGTTGGCGGGACTCAATGCCAGCTCCCGCAACACCCTGATGGCCCACCTCGACATCCTCTACACCGCCTTTGGCCCCGACTGGCTCGAGGCCACCATGCCGGTGGATCACCGCACCCATCAGCCGCTGGGCATGTTGCACGGCGGCGCCTCAGTGGTGCTGGCGGAAACGCTGGGATCGCTGGCGGCCAACATGGCGGTGGGGGAGGAGAGCTATTGCGTGGGGCTGGAGGTCAACGCCAACCACCTGAGAGCCAAGCGGGAAGGGGTGGTGACCGGGCGCTGCTCGCCGCTCCATCTTGGGGCGACCACCCAGGTGTGGCAGATAGAAATAAGAGACGAACGAAGCCGTTTGCTCTGCACCAGCCGCTTGACGGTCGCCGTGCTCAAACACAAGCGGGACAAGGGCTAAGGCGCCGCTCGACCCGTCATCACGCACCATGACCGAAAAATAAGCAAGCCATAGTCGGGAGATCCCTCTATAATTGCCAACGTCTTGAGACACCTATCACATTTTTCAAGACAGCAGAACAAAGTGGCGCTATAATCGCCGCCTTTTGCTATTCCGCGGTGTTTAGCCGCCTGCCTTAATCTGGAAGAATCTATGTCTGATACCGAACAACTGCCCCTTTTTAGTGAGCTTGGACTGGCCGCGCCTGTATTGAAAGCGCTGCAGGACGTGGGCTATGAGCGCCCGTCACCGATCCAGGCCGCAGCAATTCCCCACCTGATGGCGGGACACGATCTGCTGGGGCAGGCGCAAACCGGTACAGGGAAGACCGCTGCTTTTGCCTTGCCTCTGTTGTCTCGTCTGGAAGCTGGTAACCGTAACACCCAGATTTTGGTGCTGGCACCGACCCGTGAGCTGGCGCTGCAAGTTGCCGAGGCGTGCCAACGTTACGCCAAGCACATGCCTGACTTCCATGTCCTGCCCATCTATGGTGGTTCCTCCTACGAAACCCAGACCCGCGCCCTGCGCCGCGGTGCCCAGGTGGTCGTCGGTACCCCGGGCCGCGTGATGGATCTGATCCGTCGCAAGAACCTGGATCTGTCCGGCCTGAAAGCCCTGGTACTGGACGAAGCTGATGAAATGCTGCGTATGGGCTTCATCGACGACGTGGACTGGATCATGGAACAGTGCCCGGCCACCCGTCAGGTTGCCCTGTTCTCCGCCACCATGCCGGACCAGATCCGCCGTGTTGCCCAGAAGCACCTGAAGCAGCCCAAAGAGATCAAGATCATCACCAAGACGTCCACTGCACCGACCATCCGCCAGCGCTACTGGCAGGTAACCGGTCTGCACAAGCTGGACGCCATGACCCGTCTGCTGGAAGTCGAGCCGTACGAAGCCGTACTGGTCTTCGTGCGCACCAAGAACGCCGCCGAAGAGCTGGCCGGCAAGCTGGCCGCCCGTGGCCACGCCTGTGAAGCCCTGCACGGTGACATCCCGCAGAAGCTGCGTGAGCGTACCGTCGACAAGCTGCGCCAAGGCCAGCTGGACATCCTGATCGCCACCGACGTGGTCGCCCGTGGTCTGGACGTCGAGCGCATCACCCACGTGGTGAACTACGACATCCCCTACGATACCGAATCCTACGTTCACCGTATCGGTCGTACCGGCCGTGCCGGTCGCAAGGGCGAGGCCATCCTGTTCGTGGCGCCCCGTGAGCGCCGCATGCTGCGCGCCATCGAGCACGCCACTCGTCAGGCCATCGAGCCGATGAAGATGCCGAGCACCGAGGACATCAACCAGCACCGCATGACCAAGTTCAAGGAGCGCATCCGGGAAACCATGATGGGCGAAGAGCTTGAGATCTATCTGAACCTGGTGAACGAGCTGATCGAAGAAGATTCTGCCGATCCCCTGGAGCTGGCCGCCGCCCTGGCCAAGCTGGTACAAGGTGACCAACCCCTGCTGCTGGATGACTCCATCCCGGATCCGCTGCTGAACGCCGGCAACGATCGCGGTGGCTTCGAGCGTCGTGACTTCAACGACCGCGGTGGCCGTGACTTCGCTGACCGTGGCGATCGCCCGGCTCGTCGCATGCCGTCCCTGGAGCCGCGCCCGCTCAAAGACAATCCTGACGTGGAGATGGAGCGTTACCGCGTAGACGTGGGTGCCCATCACGGCGTCAAGCCGGGCCAGATCGTTGGCGCCATCGCCAACGAAGCGAACATCGAGAGCCGCTTCATCGGCAACATCGACATCGCCGATGACTTCTCCACCGTCGATCTGCCCAAGGGCATGACCGCCGACGTGCTGGAAGTGATCAAGAAGGCCCGTGTCTGCCAGCGTCCGCTGCAGATCACCCGCTACACCGAAGTGCCGGCCGGCGGCAGCACGGGTGCCCCGCGTCCGTACCGCAATGACCGTCCCTTCAACAAGGACCGTCGTCCCAGCGGTGACCGCCCCTTCAACAAGGGTGGAGAGCGCCGTGAAGGTGGCTTCAACAAGGATCGCAAATTCGGTGGCAAGCGTCGCGACAGCTAAGCCCTGATACCCTGCCAAGAGGCCGCTCATCGAGCGGCCTTTTTTATGGCTGTCGCGGGCTTGCCCTGGGTGTCGCGATACACTCGGACCCCAGGGGAAAACGGCCGCCCCAATGAGACCACGGATGGGAGAGGCAGATGGAGAGACTGGGGGCGATGGAGGCCTTGGTGCTGGCGCTGGAGACCGGCTCTTTCTCGGCGGCGGCTCGCCGGCTGGGGCTGGGGCAAGCCGCCCTCTCCAAGCTGATTGCGCAGCAGGAGGCCAGGCTCGGCTCTCCCCTGCTGCGCTCGACCCGGGGCCTGACCTTGATCGAGCGGGGGGGGGGAGGTATTCCCCTGGCGCGCGCTACCAAGGCGGGGGGCGCGGTCAATGAATGACGGATGACGACAGGGGCACTCCTCACTCTATGGGCATGGGGAACCATCCTGGCAGGAAGGAGAGGCCGCTTCGGGTTGAAGCCGCCGCCATTTGTCCGTAGCCTGTATGGTTTTGGCGCGGCACAGAGGGGACGGGACATGGTGGCGACGAGGTGGCAAGGGGTGGTCTCCCCGCTGATGAGTCTGGTGATCTTCATCCTGGGTCACGGCCTGATGAGCACCCTGCTGACGGTGCGGCTCTCGGCCGAGCAGGTGGATGCCCAGGCCATCGGGCTGGTCTCTGGCACCTATTTCGCCGGTCTGGTGCTCGGCTCCTTCGTCAATGCGCGCCTCATCATACGGGTGGGCCATATCCGCGCCTACGCGGCCTATGCCTCCCTCATCTGCACCCTGACCCTGCTCCACGGCCTCATCGTCGATCCCTGGATCTGGGCCGGGCTGCGCCTGCTGGGGGGCTTTGCCACCGGGGGCCTGTTCGTGGTGCTCGAATCCTGGATGCTGGTCTCCAGCACGCCGCGGGACAGGGGCAAGCTGATGTCCCTCTACATGATACTGCTCTACGGGGCCCTGGCCGCCGGTCAGCTGCTGCTCAAGGTGATCGACCCCATGGTGCTGGCCCCCTTCGCCCTGTGCGCCATGGCCGCTTCCCTCTCGGTGATCCCCCTGGCCCTCTCCCGGGTCGCCATGCCCACCATGATCCAGCCCCAGCAGGTGGGCTTTTTCGAGCTGTTTCGCCTCACCCCGGCCGGGATGTGGAGCAGCCTGAGCTCGGGGCTCATCCTGGGGGCCATCTATGGCCTGCTGCCCCTCTATTTCACCGACAACGGCTATGGCCTGGAGCGGGTCGCCAACATGATGGCCGTGGTGATCCTGGGGGGCATGTGCCTGCAATACCCCATAGGGCGGGTGTCGGATCGCCTCGACAGGCGCCTGGTCATCGGCCTGCTGGCCGCGCTGCTCACCCTGGTCTCCCTGCTGATGGTGATCCTGCCGGCGCCTCAGCCCGACTGGCTGATGACGGGACTCATCTTCCTGTTTGGCGGCCTGGCCTTCTCCATCTACCCCTTGAGCCTCAGCCATGCCTGCGATGAGCTCAAGCCGGATCAGGTGCTGGGGGCCAACCAGGGGCTGCTGCTCGCCTACAGCCTGGGGGCCATGATAGGGCCTGTGCTGGCGCCGAGTGCCATCCAGCTGTTCGGTCCTCAGGGCCTGTTCGCCTATTTCTGCCTGTGCGGGGCGCTGTTGACCCTGTTTCTGATCTGGCGCCAGCGGGTGCGGGCCCCCGTGCCCCTGGCCGAGCATCAACAGTTCATCCCCGTGCCGCCCAACACCCCCATGACCGCCGAGCTGGAGCCCAGACCCGATGTGGAGCTGACCCAGGCGCAGGGCCAGACGAGCTGAGCCTGCCCCAGCAAGGTGCCTGGTATTGCCCTGGCATCCGCGATGGGATGGTGGGGCGGGCAAGCGAAACATCAACATATAAAGGAGTCGTCATGCAGACCGAGCTGGTGGCCATGAGCCAGGGGCAGTATGAGCGCTATGTGGCGCAGTCATGGCGTGATTACGCCGAGGAGAATGTGGCGACCGGGCGCTGGCCGCAGGCGGGCGCCCTGGCGCGAGCCAGGGCCGAATATGAGGCCCTGCTGCCTCAGGGGCTGGCGACCCCCTCCCAGCAGCTGTTCGCGATCCAGGATGGCGCGGGGCAGACGGTCGGCGGGCTCTGGCTGGCCATCCGCACCGCGCCGGATGGTCAGCGCAGCGGGTTTGTCTATGACATCACCATCTTGCCGGGCGCCAGGCGCCAGGGTCATGGTCGGCGCGCCTTCACCTTGCTCGAGTCCCTGGCCCGTGCCCAGGGATTGGTCAGCATTGGGCTCAATGTCTTTGCCAATAACCCGGCAGCCCTGGCCCTCTATCGCCGGCTCGGTTATCGGGTGACCAACCTGGCCATGAGCAAGGCGCTTTGACCCCGATGGCGGGGCGAGCGGGACCCGTCGTGCCAGCAAGAGGATAAAAAAAACCGGTGCCTGGGCACCGGTTTGCGATCGAGGGGTGAGGGATCAGGCCAGGGCCGGTTCCGCGTTCGCCACCTGGCTGGGCTCAGGGGTGCGAATGAGGTAATCGAACGCCCCCAGGGCGGCGGTGGCGCCGGCACCCATGGAGATGATGATCTGCTTGAACGGCACCGTGGTGGCATCCCCTGCGGCGTAGACGCCGGGCAGGGAGGTAGCCCCCTTGGTGTCGATCTCGATCTCGCCAAAGCGGGTCAGGGCAATCTCGCTCCCTTTGAGGAACTCGGTGTTCGGCACCAGACCGATCTGGACGAAGATGCCGGCCACCGCCAGGTGCTTGATCTCGCCTGTGGTGCGGTCCTCGTAGTCCATGCCCACCACCTTGCTGCCGTCACCGATCACTTCCGTGGTGCGGGCGCTCATGATGATGTCGATGTTGCTCATGGAGCGGGCCTTCTTCTGCAGCACCTCGTCGGCGCGCAGGGTATCGGCGAACTCCACCACGGTGACGTGCTCGACGATGCCGGCCAAGTCGATGGCCGCCTCGATGCCGGAGTTGCCGCCACCTATCACCGCCACCCGCTTGCCCTTGAAGAAGGGGCCGTCACAGTGGGGGCAGTAGGCCACGCCCTTGGTGCGGTATTCCACCTCACCCGGCACGTTCAGGTCGCGCCAGCGGGCACCGGTCGCCAGGATCACGGCACGGCTCTTCAAGGTGGCGCCGGAGGCGAGATCCACGTTGACGTAACCATCCTTGCTGATGGCGGCGGCGCGCTGCTCGGTGATCACTTCCACGCCGTACTGCTTGACGTGCTGCTCCAGGCTCGCGGCCAGCTTGGGGCCCTCGGTGTAGGGCACGGAGATGAAGTTCTCGATACCGACGGTGTCCATCACCTGACCACCGAAACGTTCGGCGACGATGGCGGTGCGAATGCCTTTGCGGGCGGCATAGATGGCCGCTGCGGCGCCGGCCGGGCCACCACCCACCACCAGCACGTCGTAGGGTGCCTTTTCGTTGAGTTCTTCAGCCTTGCGCTCTGCGGCGCCGGTATCGAGCTTGGCGACGATCTCTTCGAGCGAGGTGCGGCCCTGGCTGAACGGTTGACCATTCAGGTAGACGTTCGGCACCGCCATGATCTGACGCTCGTTCACCTCATCCTGGAACAGGGCGCCGTCGATCATGGTGTGGCTGATGCCGGGGTTCAGGGTAGCCATCAGGTTGAGGGCCTGCACCACGTCCGGGCAGTTGTGGCAGGAGAGGGAGATATAGGTCTCGAAGTGGAACTCGCCCTTGAGGTTTTTCACCTGCTCCAGCACGGCCGGATCGGCCTTGGAGGGGTGACCGCCGCTTTGCAGCAGGGCGAGCACCAGGGAGGTAAATTCATGACCCATGGGGATGCCGGCAAAGTGCACGCGCGGGGCTTGGCCTTGGGGCGCGATGCTCATGGAAGGCTTGCGGGCATTGCTGCCATCGGTCATGGCAATCTTGGGGGACATCTCGCTTATCTCTTGGCCCAAGGCCAGGAGTTCGGCGGATTTGTCGCTGTCATTGCCGGACACGCTGATCTCGATGGGATTGACGATGTACTGCAAGTAACCGTTGAGCTGCTGTTTGAGGTTGGTATCCAACATCTTCGAATTCCTTCTTGTAATTGCGGTCGACACTGTTTGCAGGCCGTGAGAATGCGCCTGGAAAGCAGGACAGAAAGTCATAGGCCAGAAAGCAGACCGGCCCTTGAATGGGCCGGTCTTGGAGAGCAGGAGGCTTAGATTTTGCCTACCAGATCCAGGGACGGGGCCAGGGTGGCGTCGCCTTCTTTCCACTTGGCCGGGCACACTTCACCCGGGTGAGCGGCAACGTACTGGGCAGCCTTGACCTTGCGCAGCAGCTCCAGGGCGTCACGGCCGATGCCACCGGCGTTGATTTCAACGATCTGGATGACGCCTTTCGGGTCGATGACGAAGGTACCGCGGTCAGCCAGACCGGCTTCTTCGATCATCACGCCGAAGTTGCGGGTGATGGCACCGGTGGGGTCGCCGATCATCGGGTACTGGATCTTGTTGATGGTGTCGGAGGTGTCGTGCCACGCCTTGTGAGTGAAGTGGGTGTCGGTGGAGACGGAGTAGATCTCGACGCCCAGCTTCTGGAATTCGGCGTAGTTGTCAGCCAGATCGCCCAGCTCGGTCGGGCAAACGAAGGTGAAGTCAGCCGGGTAGAAGAAGACCACGGACCACTTGTCTTTCAGGTCACGTTCGGAGACCTCAACGAATTTGCCATTGTGATAGGCGGTAGCGGTGAACGGCTTGATCTCGGTATTGATATAGGTAGACATCTATTTGCTCCTGTGAATCCCTGGTGCAACGATTTGCGACCCCGGGTTAGTTGACTTGGGCCATGATAGAGGCTGGTCCCAATCGATTAAAGCGGCAATTATCAATCGGGCAAATCTGTTTTTTAGATTAACCATCCTGCCTGTACCCAGGATGAATATACCGACCCATTATGAATAAACATATGTTTTACAAAGATAAGCTAGATGTTGCATCCCTCTTTGCCCAGCAGTCGGGGTGATGCGAGCTCACCTGAGCCGGGTGAGGAACCAGAGACATACTGCTCGTGGCACGGGGTCGGTTGCAAGGGGAAGCGCATCAGGGGGCAGGGGGGAAGGGGTGACAGATAAAAAAATCCCGGCGCAGGGGCCGGGCTATCAAAACAAGGAATGGCAATAAAAATAAAGACTTGGGGTGTGCAAACGTGCAGATGATGAGAGGAAGCTTGTTGGCTGCACACACCACAGGCACCCCCTCGGCAATTTTGCAGGGGGATAATAGTGTGACGAGCGTCACATTGCAACCCTGCTTTGTTGTTTTATTACCATTTAAGGCCGTTTTCTCGCTGGCAATGGCGATTAAATGGTCTTGTTATCGTTATTTCTGTAACTTTATTACTCTTTTTCAGGGCCGACTCCACTCGCCCTCATCCAGGCTGTCCGAGGTCGGTGGCTCACGCTCTTCCATCAGTTCCAGCAGATTGATGGCCACGGCGATGAAGTCCGACTCGGTGACGATGCCTATCAGCACTCCCTTGTCCTGTACCGGCAGGCAGCCGTATTTGTGGCGTTGCAGATAGAGCGCCGCCTCCTTGATGCCGGCATGGGGGCTGACGCTGGCCACCTTGCGGGTCATGATCTCCTCGAGGCGGACGCTGTCGGTGAACTCGGCCTCCCGCTCCGGGTCTATCAGCAGCAACTTGGACTCCCTAGTCGCCAGGATATCGGTGAGGGTCACCAACCCCAGCAGCTGTTGCTGTTCATCGACGATGGGGACGTGGCGGATCCGCTCCTGCTGCATCAGATCCATCGCCTGCTTGACGCTGTTGTCCGGTCCCAGGGTGAGGGGGTGCTCTGTCATTATCTCGCTCAGGGTCATCATGGGAGCCTCCTATGGCTGATGTCGAGTGCCTGAGTTCACCCTAGCCCAGGGGCCCGGGTTGCAACATGATCGGGGTCAAGGGGGAAGGGGATAGCCGGGTGAGGGGGACCGACGCGCCAGGCTGGCCTCTACCCCTTGTATCCCCTGTGTTTTTGGCCTTTTCGGTTGCCATGCCTGTGGGGGATAACTAGACTAGCCGCCGATCCTATTGCCAAGCCAAGTAGTCACGATGCAAGTATCCGATTTTTCCTTTGAGCTGCCCGACGCCCTGATCGCCCGCTATCCCATGAGCGAGCGCAGTGCCAGTCGTCTGCTGCAACTCGATGGCGACAGCGGCGCCCTGCGCCACGGCCAGTTTGTCGACCTCCTGGAGAGACTCAATCCGGGGGATCTGCTGGTGTTCAACAACACCCGGGTCATTCCGGCGCGCATGTTTGGCCAGAAGGCCAGCGGCGGCAAGTTGGAGGTGCTGGTGGAGCGCATGCTGGACGAGCACAGCGTGCTGGCCCATGTCCGCTCTTCCAAGTCCCCCAAGCCAGGTACCCGCCTCATCCTGGAGGGCGGCCCCGACGGGGAGAAGGTGGAGGCCGAGATGCGTGCCCGCCACGATGCCCTGTTCGAGATCCACTTCCTGGACCCCCGCCCGGTGCTGACTATCCTGGAGGCCATCGGCCACATGCCGCTGCCCCCCTATATCGACAGGCCCGACGAGGACGCCGACAAGGAGCGTTACCAGACCGTCTACAACGCCAAACCGGGCGCCGTGGCGGCGCCCACCGCCGGCCTGCACTTCGATGAGGCCATGCTCGAGCAGATCCGGGCCAAGGGGGTGGAGACCGCCTTCGTCACCCTGCACGTGGGGGCGGGCACCTTCCAGCCGGTGCGGGTGGACAAGATTGAAGATCATCACATGCACTCGGAATACGCCGAGGTGCCGCAAGAGGTGGTGGACGCCATCGCGGCGACCCGCGCCCGGGGCGGCCGGGTGATCGCGGTGGGCACCACCTCGGTGCGATCGCTCGAGAGCGCGGCCAGGGTGACCCTGGCCCAGGGCAAGCCGCTGGCGCCCTTTTTCAGCGACACCGACATCTTCATCTTCCCGGGCTACGAGTTCCAGCTGGTCGATGCCATGATCACCAACTTCCACCTGCCCGAATCGACCCTGATCATGCTGGTCAGCGCCTTCGCCGGGTACGACCACGTGATGGCGGCCTACCGGGCGGCGGTGGCCGAGCAGTACCGTTTCTTCAGCTACGGGGACGCCATGTTCGTCACCCGTCGCCGGGCGCAAGGCTAAGCCTCGCCCTTCAGAAGCCGTTCAGGGACACCTTGTCACTATCCTGGCCGGCTTCTTTGTCTCGGGTCCATCGGGCCCCCTGCTGTCAGACTGTTTCTCTGACTGAATCGAGGTAGCAATGAAATTTGAATTGAAAACCACAGATGGGCGCGCCCGTCGCGGCCAGCTGGTGTTCGAGCGCGGCACGGTCCAGACCCCGGCCTTCATGCCGGTCGGTACCTACGGCACCGTCAAGGGGATGACCCCGGAAGAGGTGCGCGAGACCGGCGCCCAGATCCTGCTCGGCAACACCTTCCACCTCTGGCTGCGGCCGGGTCAGGAGGTGATGCGCGCCCATGGGGATCTCCATGACTTCATGAACTGGCAGGGGCCCATCCTGACCGACTCCGGCGGTTTCCAGGTGTTCAGCCTGGGTCACATCCGCAAGATCACCGAGGAGGGGGTGCATTTTCGTCATCCCATCAACGGCGAGAAGATCTTCCTCGACCCCGAGAAGTCCATGGAGATCCAGTATGATCTGGGCTCTGACATCGTGATGATCTTCGACGAGTGCACCCCGTACCCGGCGACGTACGAAGAGGCGCGCAAGTCCATGGAGATGTCCCTGCGCTGGGCCAGGCGCTCCCGCGACAAGTTTGATGCCCTGGGCAACAAGAACGCCCTGTTCGGCATCATCCAGGGCTCGGTCTACGAGCCGCTGCGGGATGTCTCCCTGGACGGTCTGCTGGAGATAGGCTTCGACGGCTATGCGGTCGGCGGTCTGGCGGTGGGTGAGCCCAAGGAAGACATGCACCGCATCCTGGATCACGTCTGCCCGAAAATTCCGGCCGACAAGCCCCGCTACCTGATGGGGGTGGGCAAGCCCGAAGATCTGGTGGAAGGGGTGCGCCGCGGCATCGACATGTTCGACTGCGTCATGCCGACCCGCAACGCCCGCAACGGTCATCTGTTCACCACGGATGGCGTGGTCAAGATCCGCAACGCCAAGTATCGCGAGGATACCAGCACCCTGGATGCGGACTGCGACTGCTACACCTGCAAGAACTACACCCGCAGCTATCTGTACCATCTGGACAAGTGCAACGAGATCCTTGGTGCCCGTTTGAATACCATTCACAACCTGCGCTATTACCAGCGGGTGATGCAGGGTTTGCGGGACGCGATCGAGCAGGGTAAATTAGACGACTTTGTGACTGAGTTTTATCGTCGGCAAGGGAAGGCCGTGCCTCCATTAGCTGAAGAAAACGTGTAATAACAACAACGTATCAGCGCGTTGTGTCTTGTATCTACATCAATAAGAGGTTGTTAAATGAGCATTATCTCTAAAGCGTATGCTGCCGGTGAAGCGGCCCCCCAGGGTGGCGGCATGGAAATGATCATCATGCTGGCCGTGTTTGGCCTCATCTTCTATTTCATGATCTACCGTCCGCAAGCCAAGCGCGTGAAGGAGCACAAGAATCTGATGAGCTCATTGGCCAAGGGTGACGAAGTGCTCACCTCCGGCGGTCTGGTTGGCAAGATAGTCAAGGTCTCCACCGAGAACGACTACCTGGTGCTGGCCCTGAACGAGCAGACCCAGGTCACCATCAAGCGTGATTTCGTCACCGCCGTTCTGCCCAAGGGTTCTATCCAGTCCCTTTAATCTCCCAAGGAGCACAGCGTGTTAAACCGCTATCCGCTGTGGAAATACCTGATGGTGATCGTCGTGATCGCCATCGGTTTTCTATATGCAGCCCCCAACCTGTACGGTGAGGATCCGGCTCTGCAAGTCTCCGCCAGTCGCGGTGCCGAGGTTCAGCTCAAGACGCTGGATCAAGTCAAAGCGATCCTGGATGAGGCCGCCATTCCGGTCAAACATGCCGCCTTCGAACACGGCCAGATCCTGGTGCGTTTCACCAATACCGAAGATCAGCTCAAGGCCCGCGACCTGGTCGCGACCAAGCTGGGCGATGACTTCGTCACCGCGCTGAACCTGGCCCCTTCCACCCCGGCCTGGCTTGAGGCCATCGGTGCCAATCCCCTCAAGCTGGGTCTGGACCTGCGCGGTGGTGTGCACTTCCTGATGGAAGTGGACATGGCCGAGGCGCTGACCAAGCAGCAGGAGCAGATGGTGCAGGATTTCCGCACCGAGCTGCGCACCCAGAAAATTCGTTACTCCGGCGTGCGCCGTAGTGGCGATCGGGTCGAAATCCTGTTTCGTGACGAGGCGGATCAGGAGCAGGCTATCGCCCATCTGCGCCGCCAGAATGCCGATCTGGTGTTCAACAGCGAGCAGAAAGGGGATGACTTCCTGGTGCTGGCCTCCCTGAGCGAAGCCAAGATCAAGGAGGTGAAGAAGTACGCCCTCGAGCAGAACATTACCATCATCCGCAACCGGGTCAATGAGCTGGGGGTGGCCGAGCCGCTGGTGCAGCAACAGGGTGCCGAGCGCATCGTGGTCGAGCTGCCCGGCATCCAGGACACCGCCCGTGCCAAGGAGATCCTGGGGGCCACCGCGACCCTGGAGTTCCACATGGTCGATGAGACCGCCGATCTCCAGGCCGCCGCCAACGGGCGAGTGCCGCCGAGCTCCAAGGTCTATACCGATCGCAACGGCCGCCCCGTGGTGCTGCAAAAGCGCATCATACTGACCGGTGACCACATAGTGGGTGCCCAGTCCGGTTTCGATGAGTACAGCCGTCCCCAGGTCAACATCAAGCTCGATGGTCAGGGTGGCAACAAGATGGCCAACTTTACCAAGGACAACGTCGGCAAGGGCATGGCCACCGTCTTCATCGAGTACAAGCCGGTCGGTGAACCCGGTCCCGATGGCAAGCGCAAGTTCCGCAAGCAGGAAGAGGTGATCAACGTGGCGACCATACAGTCGCGCCTTGGCAGCCAGTTCCGCATCACCGGGATCGACAACGCCAACGAGGCCCACAACCTGGCGCTCTTGCTGCGTGCGGGTGCCCTGATAGCCCCCATCCAGATCGTGGAAGAGCGCACCATAGGCCCGAGCCTGGGTCAGCAGAACATAGATTCCGGCATGCAGGCCATGGGCTATGGCATGCTCGCCATCGTCATCTTCATGGCCATCTACTATCGCAAGTTCGGCCTGGTGGCCAACCTGGCGCTGGTGGTCAACGTGGTGCTGATCATCGGGCTGATGTCCATGATCCCGGGCGCCACCATGACACTGCCCGGCATCGCCGGCATAGTGTTGACCATGGGCATGGCGGTGGATGCGAACGTCTTGATCTTCGAGCGTATTCGTGAGGAGCTGCGGGCGGGACGCGGTGTGCAGCAGGCCATCAACCTGGGTTACGAGAAGGCGTTTGGCACCATTGCCGACTCCAACATCACCACCCTGATCACCTGTATCATACTGTTCGCGGTCGGAACCGGCGCCATCAAGGGCTTCGCCCTGACCCTGGCCATCGGTATCCTGGCCTCGATGTTTACCGCCATCACGGGAACACGCGCCATCGTGAACCTGGCCTGGGGCGGCAAGCGTCTCGACAAGCTGCCGATCTGAGGGAAGCGCCATGCATGAGTTATTGAAAACCGACAAAGCCATTCCCTTCATGCGCTTTGCCAAACCGGCCTCCGCCCTCTCCATCCTGTTCGTGGTTCTGGCCTTTGCCAGCCTGTTCACCAAGGGACTGAACTGGGGCCTGGACTTCACCGGCGGCACCATCATCGAAGTGGGCTTCGAGCAGACCGTCGAGCTGCCCAAGGTCCGCGAGGTGCTGGAGAGCCAGGGGATAGAGGGCGCGACCGTGCAGAACTTCGGTTCCAGCCGCGACGTGCTGATCCGCCTGGCACCGGAGAAGGGGCTGCAGGCCCAGCAGCAGGGTGACAAGGTGCTGACCGCGGTCAAGACCCTGGGCAGTGCCCAGATCAAGCGGGTCGAGTTCGTCGGCCCCGCGGTCGGTCAGGAGCTGGCCGAGCAGGGTGGTCTCGCCATCCTGGTGGCCCTGCTCTGCATCCTCGCCTACATCAGCTTCCGCTTCGAGTGGCGACTCTCGGCCGGCGCCGTGCTGGCGCTGGCTCACGACGTCATCGTCACCCTGGGCTTCTTCTCCTTCTTCCAGTGGGAGTTTGACCTGACGGTGCTGGCGGCGGTGATGACGGTGGTGGGCTACTCCCTGAACGACACCATAGTGGTGTTTGACCGGGTGCGGGAGAACTTCCGCAAGCTGCGCCGTGGCGATACCGCCGAGATCCTGGATGCCTCCATGACCGAGACCCTGAGCCGTACCCTGATCACCTCAGGCACGACCCTGGTGGTGGTGGTGGCCCTGTTCCTCAAGGGGGGCACCCTGATCCACGGCTTCGCGACGGCCCTGCTGATCGGCATCGGCTTTGGTACCTACTCCTCGGTCTATGTGGCGAGCGCCTTCGCCATGTTCATCGGCATCAAGCGCGAGCACATGATGCCGACCCAGGTCGAGAAGGAAGGGGCGGATCAGCCCGATGTACTGCCCTGAGCGGCATCCCTGATCCTGATATGAAGAGAGCGCCTGCGGGCGCTCTCTTGTTTTGCATCGCCCGGCATCTTCAGGCAGGGTGACAAAGGGGGCGAGACCCCGTATCGTCACTGCGCAGCGGGAGCATGGCACTTCATTCCCTCTCCCATTGGTCACAAGACAAGGAGCATCACATGCAACACAGTCCCCGTTTTTTGGCTCTGATCGAGGCAACCCGAGGCCGGGTTGAAGAGACGGACGTTCATCAGATCAAGGGTTGGCAGGATGAGGGGCGTCACTTTCATCTCATCGACATCCGCGAGGAGAGCGAGTGGGCCCGTGGCCACCTGCCGGGGGCTCGCTACCTCGGCAAGGGGATCATAGAGCGGGACATAGAGGCCAACTACCCGGATCCGGAAACCCCGCTCTACCTCTATTGTGGCGGCGGTTTTCGCTCCATTCTGGCGGCGGATGCCCTGCGCCAGATGGGATACCGCCATGTGATCAGCGTCGATGGAGGCTTCAGGGGCTGGCTCGATGCTGGATACCCTGTCGAATCCTGATTTATTTGTCGGGAAACGGGTCAGCCACATGACAAAGGCGGACTTCCTCTTTACCATATGCCAGTCAAGGGTCTGCGTCGGAGTGTTCATTGAGCGTCAGTAAAGGGATGGGATACCTGCTCGGTGTCCTGGTATTGCTGCCCCTGTCGGGATGCAGCAGTCGTAGTCAGGTAGAGCCCCCTAAAGTAGTGCCACAGCCCACCTCGCTGGTGCTGGCGACCCCCTTGCAGGTTTCTTACCAGAGTGAGCTGGCGTTGGCCCGCCTCGGCCAGATGCTGGGAGAGATGGAGCTGACCCCGGAGCAGCGGGCCGAGCTGTTTTACGAGCGCGCCGTGGTGTTTGACAGGGTCGGGCTGCGTTCCCTCGCCAGGCTGGATTTCAACCGCGCCCTGCGGGAGAAACCGGACTTTGCCGAGGCGTACAACTTCATCGGCGTCTATCTGGTGCAGCAGCAGAACTATGACGAGGCCTACGAGGCGTTCGACTCGGCGCTGGAGCTGGCCCCGGATTACGACTATGCCTACCTCAACCGCGGCATCGCCCTCTATTACGGCAACCGGGCCTCGCTGTCGGTCTCGGACATGAAGCGTTTCTACGATGCCCAGCCCGAAGATCCCTACCGGGTGCTCTGGCTCTACCTGGCCGAGCGCAAGCTCGACGAGGCGAGTGCCATGAGCCATCTGCGCGAGCACCTGCGCCAGCATGGTGATAGCGCCTGGAACTGGGATCTGGTGCGCCTCTACAGCGGCACACTCACGCCTACCCAGCTGATGGCCAGCGTGGTGACCGGGGTGAAGGACAACCGCGAGCTGGCCGAGCGCCTGTGCGAGGCCTACTTCTACCTGGGCAAGTTCGAGCTGGCCAAGGGCAACCGCAAGGAGGCGATCAGCTACTTCAAGCTGGCGCTTGCGAACAATGTCTATGACTTCATCGAGCACAGGTACGCCCTGCTGGAGCTGGAGCTGATGGCGAGAAAGGCGGCGCAGCCGGGGGGTGAGGCCAGGCGCGATCAGGGCAGCAAGCAGCCCGCCATCTGATCTGGGTCTGTTCCTCCCATGAGAAAAGGCCTCGTCACGAGGCCTTTTTCGTCTCTGGCGAACGCAGGTCACTGCGCCAGCTGGATGCCCGGGATCTGGCGCCAGTAGCCGTTGCACTCGCGATCTGCCGAGAGGGGCAGGGGAGCCAGCCCCCCCTGATTGGCCCGAAATCGCTCCAGCATCGCCAGGGTGTCCATCCCCTGGGGGGAGAGGCGCACCACATCCACCAGATCCCGCATCCCCGCCAGCTCGTTGCCGAGGTTGTAGCAGTAGCCGGACTGGGTCTGGATGCCATTGAGGTTGAACAGGGGCTGCCCCTCCCGGCTCAGGGCCTGACGCCCGGTAGGGTAGTGGATGCAGGCCAGCTCGCAGCCATCCTTGGGCTTGTCCAGCGAGCGGGCGGTGAAGCAGCGCGCCGAGTAGGCCAGGGGCAGATAGCCGTAGGCGAAGATTTCCACCTCGAACTGCTGACGCTCCTTGCCCAGATCCTGTGCCAGCTGCACCAGCCAGTCACGGGAGAGCTCCACCGGCATCACCCAGCGCTGCATCCCTTGCTTGAGCAGCAGGCGCAGTACCTCGGCGTTGTAGGCATTGATGGCGGGGCCGCAGACGAAGGGCACCCCCGATTCCCGGGCGAGCTGTACCGCCCCCAGATCGTTGGCCTCTATCATCAGCTCGCCATTGTCGACGAGTCGCTTGAGCTCTTTGAGCTCCGACGGCGCCGAGATGAGGGCCAGGGTGGAGAGCACCACCTGCTTGCCGCTCGCCGCGACCTCCTTGGTGAGCGCCATCCACTCATCGACCTTGAGTTCGCGCCGCTTGGCACAGACGGTTTCCCCCAGATAGACGATATCGGCCTCGCTTTGGGCCGCCGCTTCGTAGAAGGCCCGGGTCTGGGTCTTGGGCCAGTAGAACAGCAGGGGCCCGAGAGAAAATTGCATATGTGCTCCTTTTATTGCCACTTGCGGTGATAGGCGCCGAGGGTGGTCTGGTTGCCCTCGGAGACGCGGGCGAGCTGGGCATCCCACTCGGGTTTGACGCCATAGCGTTCGGGGGAGGCGAGGTAGCTGTCGATGGCGGCGCGCCACACCCGGGTCACCTGCTCCACGTAGGCGGGGCTGCGCTGGCGTCCCTCTATCTTGACCGACTGGATCCCGCTTTGAAAAAGCTCGGGCAACAAGCCGAGTGTGTTGAGACTGGTGGGCTCCTCCAGGGCGTGATAGGTCTGACCATCCACCTCGAAGCGCCCCTTGCACAGGGTCGGGTAGCCGGCGTTCTCACCCGGACCGTAGCGATCGATCAGCACCTCGTTGAGCCGAGATTCGAGCCCGTTCGGGGTCTCCTCCCAGCGCACGAACTTGGCGGGGGAGCAGGCCCCGACCGTGTTGGGGCTCTCCCCGGTCAGGTAGGAGGAGAGGTAGCAGCGCCCCTCGGCCATGATGCAGAGGCTGCCGAAGGCGAACACCTCGAGGCCGACGTCCGTCTCCCGCGCCAGCTGCTTGACCTGATGCATGGAGAGCACCCGGGGCAGCACCACCCGGCCGACGTTGAAGTGGCGTTGGTAGAAGCGGATGGCGGCGGCATTGGTGGCACTGGCCTGCACCGAGACATGGAGCTCCATCTCGGGATGGCGACGGCTGGCGTAATCGAGCACGGCGAGATCGGCGACGATGAGGGCGTCGGCGCCCAGGGCCACCCCCTTGTCCACCGCTTGCTGCCACCTGGCATCGCCGCCCGGGTGCGCGAAGGTGTTGATGGCGATGTGCAGCTTGCGGCCATGTTGGTGCACATAGTCGACCGCCTTCTCCAGCTTGCCGCCATCGAAGTTGAGGCCGGCGAAGTGGCGGGCATTGGTGTCGTCCTTGAAGCCGATATAGACGGCATCGGCGCCGTTATCCACGGCGCTTTTCAGAGCCGGCAGGCTCCCCGCCGGGCAGAGTAATTCCATCGGTTGTGCTCCGATAACGCAAAAGAGCCCCGATTGTATGCAGGGCGGCGGCCGCGCTTTTTGACCTGAGGCAGTTTTAGGTGGCTTTACCCAGCAAGGGTTAACCGCGCACAAGTTTGATTTTCAACAGGATCCGTCTTGCCGGCCTGTGCTTGAATGCCGAAAACCCCGAGGAGGAGAGAACCGTGTTTCAACAACTACAGCGCCGTCTGGTCGCCCAGGCCCCCCAGCTGCTGCGCCGTCCCCTGGGGATGGTGCCCTTTGCCCTGCAACGCCGATTGATGGAGCCGCTGCTGGCCCGGGTGTTCCGAGAGGCCATCGCGGACGGGGATCTCGATTTTCTGGCGGACAAGTGGCTGAAGGTGGAGGTGACGGATCTGGGATTGCGCTGGTTCATCAGTCAGCGGGAGGGGGCGCTGCTGGTGAGCGACGCCGCCCCCAGGGTCGATGTCAGCTTCAGTGGCAGCGGCAGCGATCTCATTCTCATCTCGGCGCGCAAGGAGGATCCCGATACCCTCTTCTTCCAGCGTCGCCTCAAGATCGAAGGGGACACCGAGCTCGGGCTCGAACTCAAGAACTTGATAGACAGCCTGGATCTGGCCGCCCTGCCGGCGCTGCTCAGGTATCCGTTGCAGGATCTGGCCCATTTCATTGTGCAGGGGCAGGCATCAGAGCAGCCGGTGGCGACGGCGCAGGGTGCTGCGCTTTAACTGAGACGCCAGGCCGTCGGCGTGATGGCGATGCCTGTGTCTGGCCCAGAGGCAGCGCAGGGCCCACCCGCTGGCAAGCAGGGCCGGCCAGGTGCCCTGCTCGAGCCGGCCGAGGGCGGCGGCCAACCCCAGCCAGAGGAAGGGCTGCGCCTCATAGAACCATTCGGGGCGAAACCACCAGTGGCTGGGATAGACCACCAGGTCGGTGCGTCGATAGCTGGAGCGCATCATCCAGAGCAGGGCGCCACAGCCAAACAGCAGGGCGCCGCCCCCCAGCAGGAGAGGATGAGCACCAAGGTGCAGCAACAAGAGGCCCCCGCCCAGAGAGGCGGCGGGCAGGCTTTCATACAACCAGAGAGGCAACATGCCATCAACCTGTGTGGGGTACCTATCTTGTTAGTCCCGGGAGATGGGCCAATAAGTTCCCTGGGCCCTCGAAATGGATCGCCATTTACGATGCCAAAAGGGGCATCGGCTATGTTACAATTGCGCGCCATTTTTCACGAAAGATTGACCGGGCATGTTGGATAAGATTCGTATCGTCTTGGTAAACACCTCTCACACCGGCAACATGGGCTCGGCCGCCCGGGCCATGAAGACCATGGGCCTGAGCCAGATGGTACTGGTTGACCCCCAGGCGCTGCCCGATGGCAACGCCAATGCCCTGGCCGCCGGTGCCAGCGACATCTTGGCCAATGCCCGCATCGTTTCTACCCTGGATGAAGCGATCGCCGATTGTGGTCTGGTGATCGGCACCAGTGCCCGCTCACGCACCCTGAGCTGGCCGATGCTGGACTCGCGCGAAGCGGGAGCCAAGCTGGTGGCGGAGGCGGCCCGGCATCCGGTCGCCCTGGTGTTTGGTCGCGAGCGTACCGGCCTGACCAATGACGAGCTGCAGAAGTGCCATTTTCATGTGGCCATCCCGGCCAATCCCGAATACAGCTCCCTCAACCTTGCCATGGCGGTGCAGACCCTCTGCTACGAGGTGCGCATGCACTGGCTGGCGCAGCAGGCACCGTCCCCTGAGCCGGCAGACGAGGCTGTCTACCCGAGCGCCGCTCAGCTCGATGGCTTCTATCAGCACCTGGAGCAGACCCTGCTCAAGACCGGTTTCATCAGCGAGGAGCACCCGGGACAGGTGATGAACAAGCTGCGCCGCCTGTTCAACCGGGCCCGGCCGGAAGCGGTGGAACTCAACATCTTGCGCGGCATCCTGACCTCGGTACAGAAGCCCAGACCCCAGGATTAATCCCGACTAAAACAGTCAACCATAAACTTGACTGTTTTAGTCGGGTATGTGACCATAATTGCCAATTGGTTCGCAAGACGGTAACGGATATGAGACTGACCTCGAAAGGACGTTATGCAGTAACCGCCATGCTAGACGTGGCGTTACATGCCGAGCAGGGGCCCGTGCCCCTGGCTGATATTTCCGAACGCCAGGGCATCTCTCTGTCCTACCTTGAGCAGCTGTTCGCCCGCCTGCGCAAGCACGGCCTGGTGAGCAGCGTACGCGGTCCCGGCGGCGGCTATCGCCTCGGTCTGGATCCGGCGGCCATCTCGGTCGGCCAGGTGATCACGGCCGTCGACGAGTCGGTCGATGCCACCAAGTGCCTCGGCAAAGGGGGCTGCCATGGCGGTACCCAGTGCCTGACCCACTCCCTGTGGCGCGATCTGAGTGAACGTATCTCCAGCTTCCTTGGCGATATCACCCTGGCCGAGCTGGTCGGGCAGGCGGATGTCCGCCGGATTGCCGACAAGCAGGATGAACAGATGAAAACCGTGTTGTCCCTGGTTGACCGGGCGGAACGCGGCGATGTGAGCCTGAAAGTCCAACTATAAACGTGCTTTCCACAGCCAACCGATGTGTGGTCGGTCTGTAACGGAGAAAAAGATGAAACTGCCTATATACCTTGATTATTCGGCAACCTGCCCCGTCGACCCCAGGGTCGCGGAGAAGATGATGCAGTGCCTCACCATGGATGGCCTGTTTGGCAACCCTGCCTCCCGTTCCCACCGCTTCGGCTGGCAGGCCGAAGAGGCGGTCGATCTGGCCCGAAATCAAGTGGCAGAGCTCATCGGTGCCGATCCCCGCGAGATCGTGTTCACCTCAGGTGCGACCGAGTCCAACAACCTGGCCATCAAGGGCATAGCCCACTTCTACGCCAGCAAGGGCAAGCACATCGTCACCTCCAAGACCGAACACAAGGCGGTGCTCGACACTTGCCGCCAGCTGGAGCGTGAAGGCTACGAGGTGACCTACCTCGAGCCCATGCCCAACGGCCTGTTCACCCTGGAGCAGATCGAAGGCGCCCTGCGCGATGACACCGTGCTGGTGAGCATCATGCACGTCAACAACGAGATCGGCGTGGTGCAAGACATCGCCGCCATCGGCAACCTGTGCCGTTCGCGCAAGATCTTCCTGCACGTCGATGCGGTCCAGAGCGCCGGCAAGATCCCGGTGGACGTCGAAGCCCTCAAGGTGGATCTGCTCTCCGTGTCCGCCCACAAGGTCTATGGTCCGAAAGGGATCGGCGCCCTCTATGTGCGTCGCAAGCCGCGGGTTCGTCTGGAAGCCCAGATGCACGGCGGCGGCCACGAGCGTGGCATGCGCTCCGGCACCCTGCCGACCCACCAGATCGTCGGCATGGGCGAAGCGTTCCGCATCGCCAAGGAAGAGATGGCGAGCGAGAGCCAGCGCATGATGGCCCTGCGCCAGCGTCTGTGGGACGGGGTGAAAGACATCGAAGCCGTCTACGTCAACGGGGATCTGGATCAGCGCGTGCCGGGCAACCTCAACGTCAGCTTTGCCTATGTGGAAGGGGAATCCCTCATCATGGCGCTCAAGGATTTGGCGGTCTCCTCCGGTTCGGCCTGTACCTCTGCCAGCCTGGAGCCCTCTTATGTGCTGCGCGCCCTCGGCCTGAACGACGAGCTGGCACACAGCTCCATTCGTTTCAGCATGGGTCGCTTCACCACGGAAGAAGAGATCGATTACGCAATCAAGCTTATCCGTGACTCCATCGGTCGTCTGCGCGAGATGTCTCCCCTGTGGGAGATGTACAAGGACGGCGTCGATCTGAACACGGTCGAATGGGCACACCACTGATCACTGAGGATCAGCGGCGACAACGGAATTAGCAGGAGTTAATCATGGCTTACAGCGAAAAAGTAATAGACCACTACGAAAACCCCCGTAACGTCGGCGGTTTCGACAAGAACGACCCCAGCATCGCCACCGGCATGGTCGGTGCGCCGGCCTGCGGCGACGTCATGAAGCTGCAGCTGAAGATCAGCGACGCCGGCATCATCGAAGATGCCAAGTTCAAGACCTATGGTTGTGGCTCCGCCATCGCCTCCAGCTCCCTGGTGACCGAGTGGGTCAAGGGCAAGACACTGGACGAAGCGGCCGGTATCAAGAACACGGATATCGCCGAAGAGCTGGCGCTGCCGCCGGTCAAGATCCACTGCTCCATCCTGGCTGAGGATGCCATCAAGGCAGCCATCGCCGACTACAAGCAGAAGAAAGGTCTCGTTTAAGGTTCGGAGAGCAGTATGGCCATTACCATGACAGCAGCCGCGGCCGAGCGGGTATCCAATTTCCTGAGCAACCGCGGCAAGGGCCTGGGCCTGCGCCTCGGCGTCAAGACCACCGGCTGCTCGGGTCTCGCCTATGTGCTGGAGTTCGTTGACGAGCTCAGCGACGGCGATCGGGTATTTGAGCAGCAGGGCGTCAAGATCATCGTCGACGCCAAGAGCCTGGCCCACCTGGATGGCACCGAGCTGGATTTCGTCAAGGAGGGCCTCAACGAGGGCTTCCAGTTCAACAACCCGAATGCCAAGGGCGAGTGTGGTTGCGGCGAAAGCTTCAGTGTGTAAGGGGACCTCATGAACCATTTCGAGCTGTTTGGACTGGTACCAGGGTTCGAGCTCGATACCCGCCAGCTGGGGGAGACCTACCGCCAGCTGCAAACCCAGTTCCATCCAGACCGTTTTGCCACCGCTCCCGAACGGGAGCGGCTGGCGTCCGTGCAGCAGGCGGCCCGCATCAACGATGCGTTCGCCACCCTCAAGGCGCCCCTGCGCCGTGCCGAATACCTGCTCTCCCTGCGGGGCACCGAGATCCGCGGCGAACAGCAGACCCTGCAAGACACCGCCTTCCTGATGCAGCAACTGGAGTGGCGCGAGCGGCTGGCGGATCTCAAGTCCGATCCCCAACCTGAGGCGGCCATCGCGGATTTTCGCCAGGAGATAGGGCAGGATCACCGCCATCTGATGCAACGGCTGATCGACAGTCTCGCCGCTGGCGACGATCTCAAGGCCGCCGATTGCGTGCGCAAGCTCAAGTTTGTCGACAAGCTGCTCGATGAGCTGGAACGTTTCGAAGACTCGCTGTTCGAGTCTTGATCCCTTAACGCTGGAATTTTCACTCCCATGGCATTACTGCAAATCGCCGAGCCCGGCCAGAGCGCCGCGCCTCATCAGCATAAACGTGCCGTCGGCATCGATCTGGGCACCACCAACTCGCTGGTTGCCGCGGTGCGCAGCGGCCAGGCCGATACCCTCAGTGACAGTCAGGGGCGGGTCTTGTTGCCCTCCGCCGTGCACTACCAGACCGACACCATCCGGGTCGGATTTGACGCCAAGCGCGAGGCTGCCCTCGACCCCCGCAACACCATCATCTCGGTCAAGCGCATGATGGGCAAGGCCCTGGCGGACATTGACACCCGCCAGCAGCCTTACGAGTTTGTGGCCAGTGACAACGGCTCGCCCCAGATCCTGACCCGCCAGGGGCTGGTCAATCCGGTGCAGGTGTCGGCCGAGATCCTCAAGAGCCTGGCCGAGCGCGGTGCCGCGTCCCTGGGGGGCGATCTCGATGGTGTCGTCATCACAGTGCCTGCCTATTTCGATGATGCCCAGCGCCAGGGCACCAAGGATGCGGCCCGTCTGGCCGGTCTGCACGTGTTGCGCCTGCTCAACGAGCCCACGGCCGCCGCCATCGCCTACGGTCTGGATTCGGGTCAGGAAGGGGTGATCGCCGTGTACGATCTCGGCGGCGGCACCTTCGATATCTCCATCCTGCGCCTGCATCGCGGCGTGTTCGAGGTGATGGCCACCGGCGGCGACTCGGCCCTGGGTGGCGATGACTTCGATCACCTGCTGGCGGACTGGATCAAGGAGCAGGCCGGTCTGGCCGGCGACCTCGATGCCCGCCTGCAACGGGAGTTGCTGGACACGGCGGCCGCGGTCAAGCATGGCCTGACCGATGCCGACACCGTGCCCTGTACCTTTGCCGGCTGGCAGGGGGAGGTGAGCCGTGCCGGCTTTGATGCCCTCATCCTGCCCCTGGTCAAGCGCACCCTGCTGGCCTGCCGCCGCGCCCTGAAAGATGCCGGGCTCGGCGCCGACGAGGTGCTGGAAGTGGTGATGGTCGGCGGCTCGACCCGCGTGCCCCTGGTGCGTGAACAGGTGGGCGGCTTCTTCGGCCGCACCCCGCTCACCAGCATCGACCCCGACAAGGTGGTGGCCATCGGTGCCGCCATCCAGGCCGACATCCTGGTGGGCAACAAGCCCGACGCCGAGATGCTGCTGCTGGACGTGATCCCGCTCTCCCTGGGGCTTGAGACCATGGGGGGGCTGGCCGAGAAGGTGATCCCGCGCAACACCACGATTCCGGTGGCCCGCGCCCAGGAGTTCACCACCTTCAAGGATGGCCAGACCGCCATGGCAATCCACGTGGTGCAAGGAGAACGCGAGCTGGTGGCCGATTGCCGCTCCCTGGCTCGCTTCACCCTGACCGGCATTCCGCCCATGGCGGCGGGGGCCGCCCACATCCGGGTCACCTTCCAGGTGGATGCCGATGGTCTGCTCTCGGTCAGCGCCATGGAGAAGTCCTCCGGGGTGCAGGCTGAGATCCAGGTCAAGCCCTCCTACGGCCTGGCCGAGGAGGAGATCCTCTCCATGCTGACCTCCTCCATCGAGCATGCGGAGCAGGACATGGCCGCCCGCATGCTGGCCGAACAGCAGGTAGAGGCGGATCGCGTCATCGAGAGCCTCAATGCCGCCCTGGCCGCCGATGGTGAGACCCTGCTGAGCGCCGCCGAGCGGGCCGAACTCGATGCCGCCATCGCCCATCTCAGCCAGATGCGCCTGGCCGGGTCGACCAATGAAATCAAAGATGCCATCGAGGCGGCGGATGCTGCCAGTGGCGAGTTTGCCGCCCGTCGCATGGATGCCTCCATCCGCAAGGTGCTGACCGGCCAAGACGTTAACAAGGTGTGATATGCCGAAACTGATCATTTTGCCCCATCCCGAACTCTGCCCGGAGGGCGCGGCCCTGGAAGGGGCGAGCGGTGAGACCATACTGGACATCGCCCTGCGCAACGGCATCGAGATAGAGCATGCCTGCGAGAAATCCTGCGCCTGCACCACCTGCCACTGCGTGGTACGGGAAGGCTTTGATTCCCTCGAGCCGAGCGACGAGCTGGAAGACGACATGCTGGACAAGGCCTGGGGCCTGGAGCCGGAATCCCGGCTGAGCTGCCAGGCGCGTCTGGCGGACGAGGATCTGGTGGTGGAGCTGCCCAAATACACCCTCAACCTCGCCTCCGAGCGCCACTGATCCGCGCCGGGTCAAACGAGTATGCAGCCGGTGCGGATGCAAAAGTGATATGGTGAAGGCCGTGACCCGAGAGGGAGACGGCCTTTTTTATTGCCGCCATTCCCCGACCGACCCATTGCCAAAAAGAAAAGGAAGCAAGAAGAGATGGCTGAGATGATGAATGTAGTGTTGTCCACCCAGGCGGCCGCCCCCCACTGGGGCGAGAGTGCCCTGCTGAGTTTCAACGGTGACGAAGCCCGGGTACATCTTGACCAGGAGCCCCTGCGCGCCATTCAGCGGGCCGCCCGCCGCCTGGAGTCCTCCGGCATCAAGCGGGTGCGCCTGGCCGGTGAGGGCTGGGATCTGGAGCGCCGCTTCGCCTTCGCCCAGGGCTTCTATGCCGCCAAGGGGGAGCGGACACTGGCGTTTGGCGAGCAGTCGGCCCAGGACGCCCAGGCCCTCGATGGCCTGCTCAAGGCCAGCGCCTGGGTGCGGGACGTGACCAACGCCTGCCCGGAGGAGATCTACCCCATGAGCCTGGCGGAATCCGCCCTGCTGCTCATTCGCGGCCTGGCCGGTGACAGTGTCACCGCCCGCATCACCAGCGGTGAAGCCCTGAAGGAAGCGGGCCACATCGGCATCTGGTCGGTGGGCCGGGGCAGCGAGCGCGAGCCCGTGTTGCTGGAACTCGATTACAACCCGAGCGGCAACCCGGATGCCCCCGTGGCCGCCGCCCTGGTGGGCAAGGGGATCACCTTCGACTCCGGCGGCTACAGCATGAAATCGTCCGATGGCATGCTGCCGATGAAATCCGACATGGGGGGCGCCGCCATGGTGACCGGCGGCCTGGCCCTGGCCATCGCCCGGGGTCTGGACAAGCGGGTCAAGCTCATCCTCTGCTGCGCCGAGAACCTGGTCTCGGGCCATGCCTTCAAGCTCGGCGACATCCTCACCTATCGCAACGGCATCAGCGTCGAGATCCAGAACACGGACGCCGAGGGACGCCTGGTGCTGGCGGACGGCCTGCTGACCGCCAGCGAGAGCGGCGCCCCCTACATTCTCGATGCCGCCACCCTGACCGGCGCCGCCAAGATGGCCCTGGGCCGTGACTACAATGCCCTGTTCGCCCTGGACGAGGCCGAGCAGGCCCGTGGTCTGGCCGCCGCCAAGGCGGAAAACGAGAAGGCCTGGGTCCTGCCGCTGGAGACCTGGCATCAGGGCCAGCTCGGCTCCTCGTTTGCCGACATGAGCAACGTGGCCACGGCCGAAGGCACGGCCGGCGCCACCACGGCGGCCGCCTTCCTGTCGCGCTTCGTCCGTGACGAGGGGCGGGGCTGGCTGCACATGGACTTGGCCGGTGCCTACCAGAAGGCGGGCAACGAGCTGTGGGCCACCGGCGCCAAGGGCCATGGCCTGCGCACCATCGCCCGCTGGCTCGAAGAGGTGACGGCATGAACGCCTGCCTGAAACAGGGGGATCATGACCACGGCTACCCGGTGTTAGCCGGGGGGGCCTCCATTGCGATCTGTCTCGAAGAGGTGTCTGTATGAATGTCTGGCTGAGCCGTGAATTTGCCGCCCCCGAGTGGGGGGAGGGCGCCCTGCTCTCCCATCGCGCCGACGGCGCCCTGATCCATCTGGTGAGTGCGAGTCCCCTGCAGGATATCCAGCAGGCGGCGCGCCGCCTCTGCAGCCAGGGGATCCACAGGGTGAGCCTGGCCGGTCACTGGGACAGGGAGCAGCAGTGGGCCTTCGCCCAGGGGCTGCAGACCCCCAAGGTGGAGGTGGAGCTGCAATGGGCCACCTGCAGCGAGGAGGACAGGGCCGAGCTGGAAGGACGCTGGCTGTGCGGGCGCTGGGTACGGGAGATGACCAATGCCACGCCGGAGCAGCTGGGGCCGCTGGATCTGGCGGTGGAGGCGGCGGCCTTCATCACCGAGCTGGCGCCGGACAAGGTGAGCCACCGCATCCTCAAGGGCGAGGCCCTGGCCCAGGCCGGCTGGGTGGGCCTCTATCAGGTGGGCCGTGGCAGCGATCGCGAGCCCGTCATGCTGGAGCTCGACTTCAACCCGGGCAAGGATCCCAAGGCCCCCGTCGCCGCAGCCCTGGTGGGCAAGGGCATCACCTTCGACTCCGGTGGCTACTCCATGAAGACCTCCCAGGGCATGCTGACCATGAAGCATGACATGGGGGGCGCCGCCATCGTCACCGGCGCCCTTGCGCTGGCCATGCTGCGGGGCCTGGACAAGCGGGTCAAGCTCATCCTCTGCTGCGCCGAGAACCTGGTCTCGGGCCACGCCTACAAGCTGGGTGACATCCTCACCTACAAGAACGGCACCACGGTGGAGATAGTCAACACCGACGCCGAGGGGCGTCTGGTACTGGCCGATGGCCTGCAGCTGGCCTGTGCCAGCGGCGCGCCCCTCATCCTGGACGCCGCCACCCTGACCGGGGCGGCCGTGATGGCGCTGGGGGGACGTTACAACGCCCTGTTCGGCCTGGACAAGGGACTGGTGAGCCGGGCCATGACCTACGCCGAGGCGGAGCAGGAGCCGGCCTGGCCGCTGCCCCTCGAGCCCTGGCACCGCACCCAGTGCCCGTCCCACTATGCCGACACCGCCAACAGCCGTCCCGTGCCGGGCGGCGGCCCGGGGGGCGCCTCCAACGCGGCCGGCTTCCTCTCCCGCTTCGTCGCCAACGAGGGGCAGGGCTGGCTGCACGTGGATCTTGCCTCCTGTTTCAGCGAGAACGGTGACAGCCTGTGGGCGCCGGGGGCCAATACCCTGGGGATGCGTACCCTGGCCCGCACCCTGCTGGACGAGACGCGATAGTGCTCACCCCATTGCCACAAGGCGCCTGATGGCGCCTTTTTCATGGCCAAGATCCGCGCCTTCGGGCGATCGCCCGCCGCAAGGCAGCAGGCCAACAGGGCGCCCGAGAGGGGAGGGAGAGCTTGATTTTCATGCATTTGGTCAGAAAAACGTGGGCAAGCGCACATTTTTTTGGGTTAGGCTACGGCAAGGTGAGCTGTCATGTTGTTTTAACGATGACTTTGTTTAACAAAAAGTTGCCTTTTTGTATGTTGTTTCGCTTTTTGTTTACGTATAATCGCCGCCGAACATCAATTCTTACCCTAATTCTCAGTAGTTTAAGGAAGATCTAATGGCTATCGAACGTACCTTCTCTATCGTCAAGCCGGATGCGGTCAGCAAGAACTTGATCGGTGCCATCTACAACCGCTTCGAGAGCGCGGGCCTGCGCATCGTCGCAGCCAAGATGATCCACATGAGCCGCGAGCAGGCTGCCGGCTTCTACGCCGAGCACGAAGGGCGCCCCTTCTATGATGCCCTGGTCGCCTTCATGACCTCGGGTCCCGTCATGGTGCAGGTGCTGGAGGGCGAAGACGCCATCCGTCGCAACCGCGAGATCATGGGCGCCACCAATCCTGCCGATGCCCTGGCCGGTACCCTGCGTGCCTGCTTCGCCGACAGCATAGATCGCAACGCCGTACACGGTTCCGATGCCCCGGCCTCTGCCGCCCGTGAAATTGCCTACTTCTTCGGCGATGACGAGATCTGCCCGCGCGCCTGATGACGTCGGCAGTGAAAACCAGCAAAGGGAGCCTCGGCTCCCTTTCGTTATTTGGCGAAAAGCCGGATAACTCCGTATGCTGCGGGTAGCAAGGCAGACACATTATTTGTACAATGCCGCCCCCTGACGACCGTCAGCAATCATTTCGTAGTGTGTGGACTGAGGCCTTTGATGAGCGAAACAAAAACCAACCTGCTGGATCTTGATCGGGATGCCATGCGTGCCTTCTTCGTCGAACTGGGCGAGAAGCCATTCCGGGCGGATCAGGTGATGAAGTGGATCTATCACTTCGGTTGTGACGATTTCGATCAGATGAACAACGTCAACAAGGTGCTGCGCGAGCGGCTCAAGGCGGTGGCCGAGATCCGCGCTCCGGAAGTGAGCCGTGAACAGCGCTCTTCCGATGGCACCATCAAGTGGGCCCTGCAGGTCGGGGACCAGGAAGTCGAGACCGTCTACATCCCGGAAGCGGACCGCGCCACCCTGTGCGTCTCCTCCCAGGTCGGCTGCGCCCTGGCCTGTACCTTCTGCTCCACCGCCCAGCAAGGCTTCAACCGCAACCTGAAGGTCTCCGAGATCATCGGCCAGGTGTGGCGCGCCGCCAAGGTGGTTGGCGGCAAGCGCCCCATCACCAACGTGGTGATGATGGGCATGGGCGAGCCCCTGCTCAACCTCTCCAACGTGATCCCGGCCATGCGGCTGATGATGGACGATTTTGGCTATGGCATCTCCAAGCGTCGGGTGACCATCTCCACCTCCGGCGTGGTGCCGGCCCTGGACATGCTGGGGGATCAGATCGACGTGGCCCTGGCCATCTCCCTGCATGCGCCGAACGACAAGCTGCGCTCCGAGATCATGCCCATCAACGACAAGTACAACATCGAGGATTTCCTCGCCGGTGTGCGTCGTTACCTGGCCAAGTCCAACGCCAATGGGGGCCGGGTCACGGTGGAATATGTGCTGCTCGATCATATCAATGACGACATGCAGCATGCCCACGAGCTGGCTCAGGTGCTGAAAGATACCCCGAGCAAGATCAACCTGATCCCCTTCAACCCCTTCCCGGGCAACCCGTTTGGCAAGCCGAGCAACAGTCGCATCGACCGCTTCTCCAAGGTGCTGATGGAGTACGGCCTGACCGTGATAGTGCGCAAGACCCGCGGGGACGACATCGACGCCGCCTGCGGTCAGTTGGTCGGAGATGTGATCGACCGCACTAAACGCACCATGAAAAAGCGGATGCAACAGGATGGGATTTCCGTCAAAATGGTCTAACCGCTAAGCCATTGTATAGTCAGGGAAATGGATACACGTAAATTGATTATGGTGGCAGCGCTCTGTGCGCTGTCCGGCTGCGTGACCGAGACTAGCTACGTTGGCCCGAACTCGACACAAAGGGAAGTCGGCCCGGATCTGAAGGCCGCGGCCCAGACCAGGCTGGATCTGGGCATCCAATATCTGCGTCAGGGCAACAGCGAGCAGGCCAAGTTCAATCTGGACAAGGCGCTGCAATATGACCCCGGCAACCCCCAGATCCAGATAGGCTTCGCCTATTTCTTCCAGCAGGTGCAGGATTTCAAGTCGGCCGAGGCGAGTTACAAGAAAGCCCTGGTCATGGATCCGACCAATGCTGACGCCATGAACAACTACGGCGCCTTCCTCTGCAATCGCGGCCGCTTCGACGAGGCCGACCAGGCCTTCAACCGGGCCATCGCCCAGCCAGACTACGTCAAGATCGCCGACACCTACGAGAATGCGGCGCTCTGTGCGTTGCAAAACAACAGAAAAGACAAGGCGAGCGAATACTATCATCTGGCCTTGGGGTATAATCCCCGCGATCCAGGGTTATTGCTGGACTTGGCCGAGCTTTCCATGAAAGATGGCAAGCTGACCGATGTGCAGGACTATCTCGTTCGTTATGCGGCCGTGGCCGAGGAGAGCGAACAGAGCCTCTGGCTGAGACTGCGTCTCGCCCAGTCGATGGACAAACCGGCATTACTTCACCAATTCGGGACTGAGCTGGTACAGCGCTTTCCCTCTTCGCCACAAGCCAAGCGTTACTTAGCCAATGACTATTGAACAGCAACACGACTCTCAAGACGAATCTCAGGCAGCGGGCCCTGGCCAGCTGCTGCGCGCCGCTCGCGAACAGCTTGGCTGGACCCGTGAACAGGTAGCGTCACGCCTTCATCTTCGTCTTACCCTGATTGCGGCTATCGAATCAGATACTTACGACAAGCACACCTCTCATACCTTCATCCGGGGTTACCTGCGCACCTACGCCAAGCTGGTGGGGGTGCCCGAGGAGACTGTGCTCGCCGCCTATACCAAGCTGGGGTTGACCCCCCCGGACAACATCGACATGCAGAGCTTCTCGCGCCGCTCCCGTCAGCAGGCCAATGACAGCCGCCTGAAGTTGGTGACCTGGCTGGTGATCCTGGCCCTGATCGGTCTGTCAGTCGCCTGGTGGTGGCAGAGCACGGCCAAGCGATCCGCCGGGGAGGAGGCGCTGGCCGCCAGCGAGATAGGCGCCTCTGCCTCCCCCGAGGTGAGCGAGGCCACCGAAGGCGAGCTCTCCCTGGTGGAACCGGCGCCCCTGGCCGAGGTGGATCAAGGTGCCGCGTCCGCGAGCGAAGAGCCTGCCGTGAGCGCCGCCATCCCCACGGCCCCGGTCGAAGAGCCCGTGGTCAGCGAGGCCGTGGCCACGGTGGCCGAGCCCGCCGCAGAGCCCGCCGCAGAGCCGGCCAGCGTGCCCCAGCTCAAGCTCAACTTCACCGCCGACTGCTGGCTCGACGTGAAGGATGCCACCGGCAAGACCCTGTTTAGCGGCCTGAAGAAGGCCAATGACGAGCTGGTTCTGAACGGAACCGCGCCGCTGAAATTCATCGTGGGCGCGCCCATGGCGGTCCGGATTGAGTTCGAAGGCCAGTCCATCGACATGAGCCGTTACAATAACGGCCGGACCGCCAAGTTCGCGTTGCCGCAGGAGTAAGTTGTACCCATGTCCGCTCATGTATCCCCGATCATTCGTCGCAAGTCCAAGCAGATCATGGTGGGTAAGGTACCGGTGGGGGGCGATGCCCCCATCACGGTCCAGACCATGACCAATACCAAGACCACGGATGTGGCCGCCACCGTCGAGCAGATCCGGCGGATCGAGCGGGTCGGTGCCGATATCGTCCGGGTCTCGGTGCCCACCATGGAGGCGGCGGAAGCCTTTCGCCTCATCAAGCAGCAGACCCAGATCCCCATCGTTGCCGACATCCATTTCGATTACCGCATCGCCCTCAAGGTGGCCGAGTATGGCGCCGACTGCCTGCGCATCAACCCGGGCAACATCGGCAATGAAGAGCGGGTGCGCGCCGTGGTCGACTGCGCCCGTCATTACAACATCCCGATCCGCATCGGCGTCAACGGCGGCTCCCTGGAGCGGGACATCCAGGAAAAGTATGGCGAGCCGACCCCGGAGGCCCTGCTCGAATCGGCCATGCGCCACGTGGATTACCTGGACCGCCTCAACTTCGACAACTTCAAGGTGAGCGTCAAGGCATCCGACGTCTTCCTGGCGGTCGGCGCCTATCGCCTGCTGGCCAGGCAGATCGACCAGCCCCTGCACCTGGGGATCACCGAGGCGGGCGGCTTCCGCGCCGGCGCGGTGAAATCCGCCATCGGCCTTGGCATGCTGCTCACCGAGGGCATCGGGGACACGCTGCGCATCTCCCTGGCCGCCGATCCGGTGGAGGAGGTGAAGGTGGGCTTCGATATCCTCAAGTCCCTGCGCATTCGCTCCCGTGGCATCAACTTCATCGCCTGTCCCTCCTGCTCCCGTCAGGAGTTCGACGTGATAGGGACGGTCAACGCCCTGGAAGAGCGGCTCGAAGACATCATCACCCCCATGGATGTCTCCATCATCGGCTGCGTGGTGAACGGCCCGGGCGAGGCCCTGGTCTCGGATCTCGGCCTCGCCGGCGCGGCCAACAAGAGCGCCTTCTACGAGGGGGGGCAGCGGGTCGACCGGCTCGACAACAAGGATCTCATCCCGACCCTGGAGCGGCGCATCCGTGCCCGCGCCGCCATGCTGGATCCCGCCAACCAGATCCAGGTGGACAAGGGTTGAACCGGTAAAGGTACAACCAGAGCGGGGGCCCCAGGGGTGGGCCCGCCGTTTTGTTTTTTTTTTTTAATACCGCAACCGGGCCCCCGGATTTTAACAAGGGGTGGAAAAAACCGATAATGCGGCCAAATTTCACGTCTTTTCTCGAGTAGCAACGTGGCAAAACAGATTCAAGCGATTCGCGGTATGAATGACTGCCTGCCGGAGCAGAGCCCGGTATGGCAGAAAGTGGAACAGATCCTGCGTCAGGTTGTCGCCAGTTATGGCTACAGCGAGGTGCGCATGCCCATCGTCGAGCAGACTCATCTGTTCAAGCGTGCCATCGGTGAAGTGACCGACGTGGTCGAAAAAGAGATGTACACCTTCGAGGATCGCAATGGCGACAGCCTGACCCTGCGCCCCGAAGGTACCGCCAGCTGCGTGCGCGCCGGTATCGAGCATGGTCTGCTCTACAACCAGGAGCGCCGCATGTGGTACATGGGCCCCATGTTCCGCCACGAGCGTCCCCAGAAGGGGCGCTATCGCCAGTTCCACCAGTTCGGGGTCGAGCTGTTCGGCATCCATGGGCCTGACATAGACGCCGAGCTCATCATGCTGACTCACCGCCTGTGGCGCCTGTTCGGCATCCAGGATCACGTCACCCTGCAGCTCAATACCCTGGGTCAGAGCGAGGAGCGCGCCGCCTATCGCGATGCCCTGGTCGCCTACCTGGAGCAGTACAAGGAGGAGCTGGACGAAGACAGCCAGCGCCGCATGTACAGCAACCCGCTGCGGGTGCTCGACTCCAAGAGCGAGCGGGTGCAGGAGATCCTGGTGGGCGCACCGCGCCTGTTCGACCACCTGGGTGAAGCGAGCCTGGCCCACTTCGAGGGGCTCAAGCGTCTGCTCACCGCCGCCGGCATCCGGTTCGAGGTGAACGAGCGACTGGTGCGCGGTCTCGATTATTACAACCTCACCGTCTTCGAGTGGGTGACGAGCAGCCTGGGAGCCCAGGGCACCGTCTGTGCCGGCGGCCGCTACGATGGCCTGGTGGAACAGCTGGGCGGCCAAGCCACCCCGGCGGTGGGCTTCGCCATGGGCATGGAGCGACTGGTGCTGATGCTCGAGACCCTGGAGCTCAATGCCGACATTCGCCCTGCGGTGGATGTCTACCTGGCCATGGTGGGCGAGGGGGTGGAAGCGGCCGGTTTTGCCCTGGCCGAGCGGCTGCGCGATGCGCTGCCTGACTTGCGCCTGATGAGTCATTGCGGCGGCGGCAACTTCAAGAAACAGCTCAAGCGTGCCGACAAGAGCGGCGCGGCCATCGCCCTGATCCTCGGCGAGTCCGAGGCGCAAAACGGCGAGGTGACCATCAAGTATCTGCGTGGCCAGGGGGAACAACAGACCGCCCCGGTCGATGCCGTCATTGCCCTGCTGGCAGACAAAGGAGAGTAAGCCGTGGAAGTGTATACCACCGAAGAACAACAGGTTGAAGTCATCAAGAACTGGTGGAAAGAGAACGGCACCTCGGTCATCGCCGGGACCGTCATCGGTCTGGTGGCCCTGTTTGGCTGGCGCTATTACAACGAACACCAGCAGTCGAACCAGGAGGCCGCCTCCCAGGCCTACAACCAGCTGACCCAGACCCTGGCCAAGGGCGACGATGCCGCCTTTGCCCAGGCGCAGAGCTTCATCGCCGAGCACAAGGGCGAGTCCTACAGCGAGCTGGCCGCCCTGCAGCTGGCTGCCGCCGCCGTCAAGGCGGGCAAGCTGGATCTGGCTGCAGAGCAGCTGACCCGGGTCGTGGCCGAGGGTGACGAGAGCGTGCAGCCCATCGCCGCCCTGCGTCTGGCCCGGGTACTGGGGGATCAGGGCAAGTTTGACGAGGCCCAGGCCCAGCTTGGCAAGATCAGCAATGACGCCTTCAAGGCCCAGGTGGCGGAAGTGCGTGGCGACCTGCTGCTCAAACAGGGCAAGCCGGAAGAGGCGCGGGATGCCTACCAGGCGGCGGCCGATGCCGGTGGCCTGCAGGCCAGCCCGGAACTCAAGCTGAAGATGGACGATCTGGCCCTGCCGGCCGCCGCCACTGCAGGAGCTCCAGATGCGTGATCTGACATCGGGTTTGCAGCGCGACCTCAAACGCGTCGCGCTCGCCACCGCCATCGCCGTGGTGCTGCAGGGCTGCTCCCTGTTCAGCAAGGATGAGGATCTCAATCCCATGGCGCCCCTGCCCAAGGTGGAGTCCAGCTTCCAGGCCGACACCCTGTGGCGCAGCTCGGTCGGGGATGGCATCGGCAATTTCTACTCCCAGCTGCGTCCCGTGGTCGAGGATGATGTCATCTATGCCGCCGCCCGCGACGGGGACGTCACCGCCTTCGAGCGCAGCACCGGCAAGGAGCTGTGGAGCGTGGATCTGGCGGACTTGCCGGTCAATGCCGACAAGCGCAGCGCCCGCCTCTCCGGCGGCCTGGTCTCCCGTTACGGCAAGCTGTTCCTCGGCTCCGAGAATGGTCAGGTCTATGCCCTTTCCGAGGAGAATGGCGAGGTGCTGTGGCAGACCAATGTGCCCGGTGAAGTGGTGGCGAGTCCCGCCGTCGAGGATGGCCGTGTGGTGGTGCTGACCACCTCGGGCCGCCTGGTGGCGCTCGATACCGACGAGGGCAAGCTGCAATGGACCCTGGCCGAGGAGCAACCGCCGCTGACCCTGCGCAGCACGGGGGCACCGGTGATCACCAATGGCGCCGTGCTCTACGGCCGCGCCGATGGCAAGGTGGGCATCGCCCTGCTCGGCAACGGCCAGCCGGTGCGCCAGTCCAAGGTGGCCGACCCGCGTGGCGCCACCGAGCTGGATCGCATGGTGGACGTAGATGCCGCCCCCCTCATCGCCGGCGATGAACTCTACGCCATCGCTTACAATGGCCAACTGATGGCCCGCAAGCTGATGACGGGTGACGAGGTGTGGAAGCGCAAGTATTCCGGCTATCGCGACATGGCGGTGACCGGCAATGCCATCGTGCTGACCGACAGCCGCAGCCACTTGTTTGCCATCGACCGTCGCAACGGTCTGGAGCTGTGGTCCAACACCCAGCTCGAAAATCGCAGCGTCACGGCCCCCGTCATCTTCGGTGACTATGTGGTGGTCGGCGATGTGGAAGGTTACCTGTATTGGCTGGATCGTAGCGACGGCACCATACAGGCGATGCAACAGCTCGACAGCAGTGGCCTCTATGCCGCCCCCCTGGTGGATGGCGAGACCCTGTATGTGCAGAGCCGTGACGGCAAGTTGTACGCCCTGAAGCGTCCCTGATCGTCCGACATTATGATTATCCGGCTCCTGGTCTTCGGACCCGGAGCCTTTGTCGTCTTGAGAATGAGGCTTTTATGACTCCTGTAGTAGCCCTGGTGGGCCGCCCCAACGTGGGGAAATCCACCCTGTTCAACCGCCTGACCCGTACCCGGGATGCCCTGGTGGCAGACTTCCCCGGCCTGACCCGGGACCGCAAGTACGGCCAGGCGAAGCTGGGCGAGCTGGAATTTATCGTGGTCGATACCGGCGGTATCGATGGCACCGAGGAGGGGATCGAGCTGAAGATGGCCGAGCAGTCCCTGCAGGCCATCGATGAGGCCGATGTGGTGCTCTTCATGGTGGATGCCCGCGCCGGCCTGACCGCCGCGGATCAGGCCATCGCCGAGCATCTGCGCAAGTCCCAGAAGAAGGTGTTCCTGGTCGCCAACAAGACCGACGGCATCGACGGTGATTCCGCCGTGTCCGAGTTCTACTCCCTGGCGCTGGGGGAGGTCTACCAGATCGCCGCCGCCCACGGTCGTGGCGTACTGAGCCTGCTGGAGCTGGCCCTGGCCCCCCATCTGGAGGAGCTGGTCGAGGCCGCCGCCGACGCCGAAGAAGAGGCGCAGGAAGAGGAGGACTTCGACGAAGAGGCCCTGCTGCGCATGGTCGCCGCCGGTGAGCTCGATACCAGGGAGGACACCAAGGAGACCCCGTTCGCCGACCTGCCCATCAAGTTCGCCATCGTCGGTCGCCCCAACGTCGGCAAGTCCACCCTGACCAACCGCATGCTGGGGGAAGACAGGGTCATCGTCTATGACATGCCGGGCACCACCCGGGACTCCATCTACATCCCCATGGAGCGTGACGAGCAGAAGTACGTCATCATCGACACCGCCGGCGTGCGTCGCCGCGGCAAGGTGCACGAGACGGTGGAGAAGTTCTCCGTCATCAAGACCTTGAAAGCCATTGAAGATGCCAACGTCTGCCTACTGGTGATCGACGCCCGCGAGACCATCACGGATCAGGACTTGAGCATCCTGGGCTTCGTGCTCAACACCGGCCGCTCCGTGGTGCTGGTGGTGAACAAGTGGGACGGCCTGGATCAGAAGGTGAAAGAGGACGTCAAGAACGAGCTGGACCGTCGTCTGGGCTTCATCGATTTCGCCCGGGTGCACTTCATCTCCGCCCTGCACGGCAGCGGGGTCGGCCACCTGTTCGAATCCATCCAGGAGGCGTACCAGTCCGCGACCCGTCGCACCAGCACCGCCATGCTGACCCGCATCATGCAGATGGCCCAGGAAGATCACCAGCCGCCCATGGTCAACGGTCGCCGGGTCAAGCTCAAGTATGCCCACGCCGGTGGCTACAACCCGCCGCGCATCGTGATCCATGGCAACCAGTTGAACGACTTGCCGGATTCCTACAAGCGCTATCTCATCAACTACTTCCGCAAGTCCCTGAAGATCATGGGCACCCCGATCCGGGTCGAGTTCCAGGAGTCGGTCAACCCGTTCGAGGGCAAGAAGAACAACCTCACCCTGAGCCAGGAGCGCCAACGCAAGCGCCTGCTCAAGATGAAGAAGAAGTGATGACGACGGCTGCCTCAGGGCAGCCGTTTTACCTTGATGGGGGTCAAGGTCCGGGGGCCCGGACCCTGTTACCTTGACCCGGGCCAGCCGTCGCCCCCATGCTGATAGCGGTGAACCTGCGCGCCTGCTTGGGCCGGCGCCATCCAATGAGGACCCTTGTCATGAATGATTCCTCCCCCTGCTGCCCCCTCTGCGCGGCGGCGCTGGATCCTCGCCACGGCGAGCAGCGTTGCCCCGGCTGCCATGCCGAGTTGAGGTTCGAGGCCAGCTGCCCCGATTGCGGGGCCCCGCTGGAGCGCCTGCAGGCGTGCGGCGCGGTCGACTACTTCTGCCAGGGATGCAGCTCCCTGATCTCCAAGCGCCGGGTGATCTTTGCCATTACCCGGGTCGATGAATAGGTGGATGGGGCTGGCCCCATCCGGATTGACGGACAAGAAAGAGGCGCCCCTGGGGCGCCTCTTTGCTTAAGGTTTGACTCGGCCTCTTGGCGGGCCTGGTGCGTATCGGTCAGGCAGGCTCCGCCGCGGCGGCGAGCAGGCGCTTGCGTTTGAACTGGTAGCCGATGGCCAGTACCACTATCCAGACCGGGATGAGCAGCACGGAGATCTGGATGCCCGGGGTCAGGTACATGATCACCAGGATGACGGCCATGAAGGCGAGGCAGAGGTAGTTGCCCACCGGGTGCCAGAACGCCTTGAACCTGGGGGTCACCCCTTCGGCCTGCTTGGCCTTGCGAAACTTGAGGTGGGCGAGGCTGATCATGGCCCAGTTGATCACCAGGGCCGAGACCACCAGGGCCATCAGCAGCTCGAATGCCTTGCCCGGGATCAGGTAGTTGATCAGCACGCACAGCAGGGTGGCGGCGGCAGAGACGGAGATGGCCGCCACGGGCACACCGCTCTTGCTGGTCTTGAGCAGGGCCTTGGGACCATTGCCCTGCTTGGCCAGGCCAAACAGCATGCGGCTGTTGCAGTAGACACAGCTGTTGTAGACCGACAGCGCCGCGGTCAGTACCACCATGTTGAGCACGGTCGCCACCAGGTTGCTGTCCAGGGCGTGGAATATCATCACGAAGGGGCTGCCCCCTTCCACCACCTTGCCCCAGGGATAGAGGGACATCAGCACGGCCAGGGCGCCGATGTAGAAGATGAGGATGCGGTAGATCACCTGGTTGGTGGCCTTGGGGATGCTCTTCTGGGGATCGTCCGCTTCCGCCGCCGTGATGCCGACCAGCTCCAGGCCGCCGAAGGAGAACATGATCACCGCCATGGCCATCACCAGACCGCTGATGCCGTTGGGGAAGAAGCCCCCCTGATCCCAGAGGTTGCTGACGCTGGCATCTGGGCCGCCGCTGCCGCTGGCCAGCAGGTAGCCGCCAAAGCCAATCATGCCGACGATGGCGACCACCTTGATGATGGCGAACCAGAATTCCATCTCGCCAAACGCCTTGACGTTGGTGAGGTTGATGGCGTTGATCAGCACGAAGAAGAAGGCCGCCGACATCCAGGTCGGGATCTCGGGCCACCAGTACTGGACATAGATGCCCACCGCCGTCAGCTCGGCCATGCTCACCAGCACATAGAGCACCCAGTAGTTCCAGCCGGAGGCGAAACCGGCAAAATCCCCCCAGTATTTGTAGGCGAAGTGGCTGAAGGAGCCGGCCACCGGCTCTTCCACCACCATTTCGCCCAGTTGGCGCATGATGAGAAAGGCGATGAAACCGCCGATGGCATAGCCGAGCAGCACCGAGGGGCCCGCCATCTTGATGGTCTGGGCGATGCCGAGAAACAGGCCGGTGCCGATGGCACCGCCCAGGGCGATGAGCTGAATATGGCGGTTCTTGAGTCCGCGCTTGAGCTCCTGGCCCTCTTGTTGAAGATCCATGCTTCCTTCCTTACGTCGCTGAGTTCACTCGTCTCTCGCCCCGTTGGCCAGGACACTTCCTGTGCCATGGCTCGGCATGTCGTGCCGAAAACGTGACGAAATCCGTACTTATTTCGTTACATGTGGCCATTTACTGTTTTTTGTAATGGCTACCAACCGCAGCAGAATAGTGATAATCGACCCGCAATGCACCTGTTTTTGCTATCATCCGCTGGCTTTTTCGCCATCAGGCAGCCTTTTCTTGATGTTCTTCTCACTTTCATTAGTCATTGCTCAATCTCTGTTCGCTCGGGTTGGGGCCGCTTGACCTTTCACTCTGCTTGTGAATTGATGCGGGTGGACCTCAAAAGAGGTTCATATGGCGACCGGTGGTGCCGGAGTGTGGTGAGGGGGGCTGGCATCCTCAAGGTGACGGCCTCCCATCATGGTGAACAGCGTGGAGTCAGGAATGATGAAGATAGTGGCCTGGGTCATACAGTCCCTGCTATGGGGGATGCTGTGCCTGGCTCCCCTGCTGTTGCTGCTGGCCCTGGGGGCGGCCCTGTGTCTGGGGCTGCTGGCGCAGGTGCACTGGGGCTGGGTGATGGCGGGGGCGGGCACCATGGGGCTGGCCCTGGGTGTCTGGCTGGCAGAGCGGGTGCGCCATGGTCATGGCCTAGTCTCCTTCCACGGCAAGCTGATGAGCAACCGCGAGCTCGGTGGCCCGGGAGCATGAAGGGCGCCCTCGACGGGCGCCCTCTTGCCATTTTCAGCCGAGGTGCAAGGCGTCCCGCTCTTGGCGATCGGGGCGCCTTGCAGATATCCCAGACCCAGGCTGGGGCCAAAACTTGGGTCAGTAGAGCTGGCGCCGCATGCCGGTGCCTTCGAGGATCTTGGCGCTGATCTCCTCCACCGAGTGGGCGCTGGTGTCGAGGAAGCGGATCGCCTCCTGGCGATAGAGACGCTCCACCGCCGCCAGCTCCTGCTGGCACTGCTCCAGGGAGGAGTAGCGGCTGTTGGCGCGGCGCTGGTTGCGGATCTCGTGCAGCCGCTCCGGGGTGATGGTGAGGCCGAACAGCTTGTGGCGATTGGCCTTGAGGGCGCTGGGCAGCGCCAGGCCCTGCATGTCCTGCTCGATGAAGGGGTAGTTGGCGGCGCGAATGCCAAACTGCAGCGCCAGGTAGAGGCTGGTGGGGGTCTTGCCGCAGCGGGAGACCCCGATGAGGATGATGTCCGCCTCGTCATACTCCTTGGTGGTGATGCCGTCATCGTTGGCCAGGGCGAAGTTGACCGCCTCGATGCGATCGTCATAGAGCTTGCGATTCTCCATACCGTGGGTGCGATGCAGGCGGGGGGTGGCCTTGATCCCCAGCTCCTGCTCCAGGGGGCTGACGAAGGTGTTGAGAAAATCGTGGCTGCTGGCGTGGGCCTTGAGCACCTCCTCCCGCACCAGGGGGTCGACGATGGTGTGGAACAGGATGGGGCGCACCCCGGTCTGGCGGAACTGCTCGTCGATGCGCAGCCGTACCAGACGCGCCTTCTCCAGGGTCTCCACGAAGGGGATGGTGATCTGCTCGAAGATCATGGGGAACTGGCTGAGCACGGCGTGACCAAATACCTCGGCGGTAATGGCGGTGCCATCTGAAACATAAAAAACCGTGTGCACGTCCTTCTCCCTTTTTGCTTGATGCGAAGAAAGTTTCGCTCGATACCAAACGGCCATTGTCAACCGATCTGCCGTTGCCAAGTTGTGAACCAGGTTGCAAACCTGAATCGTTACCTTTTTGTGTTGGCATTGTAGAATGACTGTGTCATTCGGCCTATCCCCAAATCTTGCGTGGGGATTTTTTTGACCGGGAGAGGAAAACGTTTTCTCGGCGGGCGGCGACGGAACAAACCAACAAAAAGCACACAACAAGGCGCAGAGGGTGCCCCGGCCCCCATGCCCACCAACCTGGAGACATGCAAGTGCAACAATACGTACTCTGGTACGAGCAACTCGGAATGCAAGATGTAGAACGAGTTGGCGGCAAAAACGCATCCCTCGGTGAAATGATCAGCCAGCTCTCGGGAGCGGGTGTATCCGTGCCAGGTGGCTTTGCCACCACGGCGTTTGCTTTTAATGAGTTTCTGGACCGCAGCGGGCTCAACGACAAGATCCATGACTTGCTCGACAGCCTGAATGTGGATGACATCGCGGCCCTCGGCGCCGCCGGCAACCAGATCCGCCAGTGGGTGATCGATGCCCCCTTCCAGCCGGAGCTGGAGCAGGCCATTCGCACCGCCTATGACAAGCTGAGCGCGGGTCTCGAGGCGTCGTTCGCGGTGCGCTCCTCCGCCACCGCCGAAGACATGCCGGATGCGTCGTTTGCCGGCCAGCAGGAGACCTTCCTCAACGTGCGCGGCATCGATGCCGTCATGACGGCGGTCAAGCACGTGTTTGCGTCGCTCTTCAACGATCGCGCCATCTCCTACCGGGTCCACCAGGGGTACGATCACAAGGGCGTGGCCCTCTCCGCCGGCATCCAGCGCATGGTGCGCTCGGACTTGGCCGCCTCCGGCGTCATGTTCACCCTGGATACCGAATCCGGCTTCAACGACGTGGTCTTCATCACCGGCAGCCAGGGGCTGGGGGAGATGGTGGTGCAGGGCGCGGTCAACCCGGACGAGTTCTATGTCCACAAGCCGACCCTGAACGCGGGTCGCCCCGCCGTGGTGCGCAAGACCCTGGGCTCCAAGCTCATCAAGATGACCTACTCCGATGACGCAGGTCACGGCCGCCAGGTGAAGATAGTCGACACCCTGGATGCCGAGCGCAACCAGTTCTGCATCAGCAACGACGAGGTGATGGAGCTGGCCAGGCAGGCCCTCATCATCGAGCAGCACTACGGTCGTCCCATGGACATCGAGTGGGCCAAGGACGGGCAGGATGGCAAGCTCTACATCGTCCAGGCCCGCCCGGAAACCGTGCGTAGCCGCCAGGAGGCGAACACCCTGGAGCGTTTTGCCCTCAAGCAATCGGGCAAGGTGCTGATCGAGGGGCGCGCCATCGGCCACAAGATTGGCGCGGGCCCGGCGCGGGTCATCAGCTCCATCAGCCAGATGGACGAGGTGCAGCCCGGCGATGTGCTGGTCACCGACATGACGGATCCGGACTGGGAGCCCATCATGAAGCGGGCTTCGGCCATCGTCACCAACCGGGGTGGCCGTACCTGTCACGCCGCCATCATCGCCCGGGAGCTTGGCATCCCGGCCGTGGTGGGTTGTGGCGATGCCACCGACCACATAGCACCGGGCCAGCTCATCACCGTCTCCTGCGCGGAAGGGGACACCGGCTTCATCTATGACGGCAAGCTCGATTTTGACGTGGCGGTGACCGAGGTGGGCAACATGCCGCGCCTGCCCATCAAAGTCATGATGAACGTGGGCAACCCGGACAGAGCCTTCGATTTCGCCCAGTTGCCCAACGCCGGCGTGGGCCTGGCGCGTCTCGAGTTCATCATCAACCGCATGATAGGGGTCCACCCCAAGGCGCTGCTGGAGTTCGACCAGCAGAGCCCCGAGCTCCAGGCCACCATCACCAAGATGATCGCCGGTTACGACAGCCCGCGGGAATACTATGTGGCCAAGCTGACCGAGGGGATCGCCACCCTGGCCGCCGCCTTCTGGCCGGAGCGGGTCATCGTGCGGATGTCGGACTTCAAGTCCAATGAATACGCCAACCTGGTGGGGGGGCACGGCTACGAGCCCCACGAAGAGAACCCCATGATCGGTTTTCGTGGCGCGTCGCGCTACATCGCCGACAGCTTCCGTCCCTGCTTCGCCCTGGAGTGCGAGGCGATGAAGCGGGTGCGCGACGTCATGGGCCTGACCAACGTCGAGGTGATGATCCCCTTCGTGCGCACGGTCGGTGAGGCGGAGCAGGTGGTGGAGATCCTGGCGGAGAACGGTCTGCGCCGTGGCGAGCGGGGGCTGAAAGTCATCATGATGTGCGAGCTGCCCTCCAACGCCCTGCTGGCGGACAAGTTCCTCGAGCACTTCGACGGCTTCTCCATCGGCTCCAACGACATGACCCAGCTGACCCTGGGACTTGACAGGGACTCCGGGCTGATTGCCCACCTGTTCGACGAGCGCAACGAGGCGGTCAAGGCGCTGCTGGCCATGGCCATCGCCGCCGCCCGCAAGGCGGGCAAGTACGTCGGGATCTGCGGCCAGGGGCCATCGGATCACCCGGACTTCGCCGCCTGGCTGGTGGAGCAGGGCATAGACTCGGTGTCCCTGAACCCCGATACCGTGGTCGACACCTGGCTCTATCTGGCCGAGCAGCACAAGGCCGGCTGACCCGGTCCCCGCACCTTCATGACACGGCGCCGCAATGGCGCCGTTTTTTTTGCTGCGGCGGATTTTCTGATACAAGGGGAGGGCTCAAGGTGAGCGCAACCCCCGACAGGACGACCCCATGACTCTTTTGCAGTGGCAATCAGCCAGCTTGGCTCTTCACGGCGACCAGACCCTCTTCATCCCCGATCTCACCCTGGCGCCTCAGGCCTGCTGGGCCTTCGTCGGCAGCAACGGCAGCGGCAAGACGGCGCTGGCGTCGGCCCTGTGCGGCGAGCTGGCGGTGCGTGCCGGAACGGTATCGGGTCGGATCCGGGCCGAGCGACTCTCGTTCGAGTCGCAGCAACAGCTGGGGGAGCTGGACTGGCAGTGGCGCAATACCGACCTGCTGGGGGAAGAGGAGGAGGCGGGCTATCGGGTATCGACCCTGATGCTGGAGGCCGGCGGCGAGGAGCCAGAGGCCCGCGCGCTGCTGGCGCGCTTTGGCATCGAGTCCCTGTGGGATCGCCCCTATCGCCACCTTTCGAGCGGGGAGGGGCGCAAGCTGCTGCTGGCCCGCGCCCTGCTGGGGCGACCCGAGCTGCTGGTGCTGGACGAGCCCTTCGATGGCCTGGATCAGGGGGCCAGGGCTGCGTTGATGATGTTGCTGGCCGGCCTGGTGGCGCAGGGGCTGCGCCTGGTGGTGATCGTCAACCGTTTTGACGAGATCCCGCCCTTTGCCAGCCACCTCGGCCTTCTTGGTGAGTGTCGCCTGCTGCTGGCGGGGGAGCGTGATGCGGTGCTTGGCAGTCAGGAGGTGGCCCAGCTGGCACGGGCCGAAACCGCCTCACCCCGTCTGCCGCCCCCGCTCATGGCACCCGCCCCCTTGCCGCCGGGTCCCCGGGTGGTCATGAAAGCCATGCGTATCGCTTACGGGGATCAGGTGATCATTGACGGGCTCGACTGGATCATCGCCGAGGGGGAGCACTGGCAACTGGTGGGACCGAACGGGGCTGGCAAGTCTACCCTGCTCGCCCTCATCACCGGGGATCACCCGCAAGGTTACAACAATGAGCTCCATCTGTTCGGACGGCGGCGGGGCAGCGGCGAGAGCATCTGGGAGATCAAGCGCCATATCGGCCTGGTGAGCCCGGCCCTGCACCTGGACTATCGCGTCAACTGTTCGGTGCAGACGGTGATCCTCTCCGGTTTTTATGACTCCATCGGGCTCTATACCCGGCCGGGGGATCGCCAGCTGGCGCTCGCCGACCAGTGGCTGGCCCTGTTGGGACTCGAGGGAAGGGGGGCGCAGCCGTTCCACTCTCTCTCCTTCGGCCAGCAGCGGCTGGTGCTGATCGCCCGGGCCCTGGTCAAGCACCCGCCGCTGCTGATCCTGGACGAGCCCCTGCAGGGGCTGGATCCCCTCAATCGCCACCTGGTGCGGGAGATGGTGGCGCGCCTCATCGGCGCAGGCACCCAGCTGCTGTTCGTCTCCCACCATGCCGAAGACGCGCCCCCCGGCCTAACCCATCGTCTGAGCTTCGTGGCAAACGGCGTGGGGGGGTACGGCTATCTGCAGGAGCGGTTGGGGGGCTGAACCGCCCGGGCGGCATGATCAGAGAGGGGCTGGTTCGGCGAGGAGTGGGGGCATGCCCAGCAGTGTCCACCACAGTCCGAAGAAGAGCATGATCCCCAGCCAGAGCCAGGCCAGATAGTGACGGGTGGCGGCCATACCCGTCACCGCTACCGTGAACGCCGTCCCGAAGGCGATGAGGGCAAACAGAAAGGGGGCCATGTTGTCCATCATGGCGGTCACTTCACCAGGGAGAGGATCGGGCGAAACGCCGGGTGGCGGCAATCCCCCAGCAGCTCGTAGAGGCACATCTCCACCGAGGTGAGGGCCGCACCCCTGGCCGCCAGCTGGCCGATGGCGAGCTCCCGGTTGGCGGCACTGCGCGACGACACCGCATCCACCACCAGCGAGACCCGGGCGCCGCTGGCCAGCAGCCCCAGCACGCTCTGGTAGACGCAGATATGGGCCTCGATGCCGCACACCAGCCAGTGATTGATCCCGGTCTCGGCCAGCGCGGCGGCCACGGCAGGCTCCCCCAGGGCGCCGAAGCTGTATTTGGGCAGCACAAGGGAGCCTGCCTGCAGCGACTGCAATTCGGGCACGGTGGCACCGAGCTTGTCCGGGGTCTGCTCCAGCCAGAGCACCGGCAGGCCCAGCGCCCTGGCCCCTTGCACCAGCCTGGCCGTGTTGCCAATCAGGGCGTCGCTCCCCTCGACCAGGCGGGCCAGCTTGCCCTGGATATCGACGACCAACAGGCCTGTGGTGGATGTGGTCAGCACGGTCACTCCTGATGCAATGGGTTTGCAGATTGAGATAAAGGGGTAGCAAACGACCACCATAAGCCAGGTGAGACCGGCAAGGGGAGGGGCCAGCGCCGATAACTGTGTGCCGGGTCAAAGATTTTCGGCGCGGCTACGGGCCTTGTCGCAATCTGGCAACGCACGTCCGATGTGGCTGTCTGGCTTTTTGTTGCTTGGCGAAGGCTACGAGCTCTGTTATGGTGTGCTCAGTTAGCAGTTTGGATGGCTAGATGGTTGTGGTGTCACCTTTCAGGATGACATCCTCAGCCCCACCGCTTTGATGATCATGTTGACAGGGAGTTTCTATGCAGCGTCGTTCCTTCTTCACCCTCTCCGCCCTGGCCCTGCTCGCCAGCAGCCTGCCGTTGCCCGCCTTTGCCATCGATGAGGCCAAGAAAGAGATCGTCATCGGCACCACGGTTGGCGACTTTGCCGACATGGTGACCGACGCCATCAAGCCCCAGCTCGAAGCCAAGGGCTACCAGGTCAAACTGGTGGAGTTCACCGATTATGTCAGCCCCAACATCGCCCTGGCGGATGGGTCGCTTGACGTGAACTGCTTCCAGCACAAGCCCTATCTGGAGAGCTTCGCCAAGGACAGGGGTCTGTCGCTTGCCCCCATCACCCAGGTGCCGACCGGTCCCATGGGGCTCTATGCCGGCAAGCTGGGGGATCTCAAGGCCCTGAAAGAGGGGAGCACGGTCGCCATTCCCAACGACCCGAGCAACCAGGCCCGCGCCCTGCTGATGCTGCAGGACCTGGGCTGGATCAGCCTGAAGCAGGGGATCAATCCCCTCAAGGCGAGCGAGTTCGATGTGGAGGCCAACCCCCACCAGATCAAGCTGATCTTGCTGGAGGCGGCGCAGCTGCCCCGCTCCCGTGAAGACGTGGACTTCACCGTGATCAACGGCAACTATGCCGCCTCAAGCGGGATCCCGTTCAGCTCCGGCCTCTTCCTCGAGCGCAGCTATGACTTCATCAACTGGGTGGTGGTCAAGAGTGCCGACGCGGACAAGCCCTTTGCCAGGGACGTGACCGCCGCCTACAACTCCCCCGAATTCAAGGCCTATGCCGCCAAGCGCTTCGTCGGTTACAAATACCCCGAAGGCTGGCAGGTTCCCGCCAAGGGGTGAGCGCCGCGCTGGCGCGGGCAGGATGACGACGGGCACCCCAGGGTGCCCGTTTCTATTGCGCCGTCTTGGCCACGAGGGGATGACGGCGCAGCCACCAGCAGGCGGCCGGCAGGGCGGTGAGGCCGCCGAGCAGGGCGCTGGCCAGCAGGTCCCGGGGCCAGTGCATGCCCAGCAGCAGGCGCGAGAGGGCGACCGCCAGGGCCCAGAGCGGCAGCAGCCAGGCCAGGCGCGGCGCCCGCGCCAGCCAGAGGAGGCCGAAGAACTGGGCCAGGCTCATGGCCGCTATGGTGTGCCCCGAGGGGAAGGCGTAGTTGACCTCGTGACGCCAGTGCCGGGCCAGCCAGTCGGGCAGGGCCAGCCATTGGCTGGCGGCGAAGACCTGTTCGCCGCGCACAGCCTGCTCGGCGCCGTAGAAGTGGCTCATGGCGGGGATCAGCCCCTGCTCATAGAGCCAGATGAGGTAGGGTCTCGGCTCCTGGGTCAAGAGCTTGAGGCCGCTCTTTATGGCAAGGTCGGCGCCCAGCACCGCCAGGAGGGCCGCGGCCAGGGTCAGCAGGGCGGCGGGGGAGAGGGCGAGCTTGCGCCAGCTGATGAGCAGCAGCCCCGCCAGGGTCAGCCCCAGGCCCGGCAGATCGACGCTGCGGCTCAGCCAGTAGGGCAGTTGCAGCCAGGGCGAGGTCAGGGCGTTGGCCATGAAGAGCGGCGGCAGGGCGCACAGCAGCAACAGGGGCAGGAAGAGGAGGGCGCCGTGGCCGAGCAGGGCACGGCGGCAGAGGCCGGATGAAGGCGGCGCGGCGCGAGGAAAGCGGGGGGCATGGGGCATGGGCGAGGGACCGGCGTGAGGTGGACTGGCCTGCCCGCGTCACGGCGGGCGGCATGGCGGCGAGCCGGCATCTGCGCCCGGGCTGGCCGTGAAGGGGGCATTGTGCCAGCCGGCTCGTCAGGATCAAGGCGCCGGGGGCGTTTGTCATCTCCCGTTACAGTTTTCCAGGCCGCCAGGGCATCGCCCCTTGCCGTTGCCGAGGGATCTGCCCGCAGCGGATGGGGTCATCTGCCCCGGGGCGCAGATCGGGCTGAACTCTTGGCGCGCTTTGGGCTAGAATGGCCGACCCGCCGGGCGGGCCCGTGTCCGCAGTCCATCGAGAGTGAGAGTCAGGAGAAGTTCCATGCGAATTCCCATGCGCATAGTGGTCGACGAAAACATGCCCCATGCCCAGGCGCTGTTCGCCGAATTTGGCGAGGTGATCCCCCTGGCGGGGCGGCAGATCTGCGCGGCGGATCTTAAGGAAGTGGACGCCCTCATGGTGCGCTCCATCACCCGGGTGGACAGGGCCCTGCTCGCCGACTGCCCCAGGCTGCGCTTCGTGGGTACCGCCACCATAGGCACGGATCACGTGGACAAGGCGCTGCTGGCCGAGCGCGGCATCCCCTTTTTCAGCGCTCCCGGCTGCAACAAGGCGTCGGTCGGCGATTATGTCCTCTCCGCCCTGCTGGTGCTGGCGGAGCGCCATGAGCTCGACCTTGGTCGGATGAGCCTGGCCGTCATCGGCGCCGGCAACACCGGCGAGTGTGTGGCGGGCAAGGCGCAGGCGCTCGGCATGAAGGTGCTGCGCTGCGATCCGCCGCGGGCACGCCAGGAGGGGGCGAGCGGCTTTGTCGATTACCAGACCGCGCTCTCGGCCGACATCGTCAGCTTCCACGTGCCCATCACTGAGCAGGGGCAAGATGCCAGCTTCCACCTACTGGGGGCGCGGGAGATAGCCCAGCGGCCCGCGGGGCAGATCCTCATCAACGCCTCCCGTGGCGAGGTGTGGGACAATGAGGCCCTGCTCGCCCGCCAGCAGGGCCCTGCGCCCCTCAAGCTGGTGATGGACGTGTGGGAGAAGGAGCCCGAGGTGCTGGCGGCCCTGGTGCCTTACACCGAGCTGGCCACCCCCCATATCGCCGGCTACAGCCTGGAGGGCAAGGCCCGCGGCACCTGGATGCTCTATCAGGCCCTCTGCCAGCAGGAGGGGCGTCTGCCCCGGGCGGAGCTGGAACAGCTGCTGCCCGCGCCGGACGTGACCGAGCTCAGCCCGGGGCGGGTGGCGGATCAGGCGCTGATCAAGCAGCTGGTCCACCTCATCTATGATGTGCGCCGCGACGATGCCCGCTTTCGGGCGCGTCTCGCCATCCCGGGCAGCTTCGACGAGCAGCGCAAAGGGTATCCGGAGCGGCGCGAGCTCTCCTCCCTGCGCCTGACGGGCCCCTTTGGCGAGGATCCTGTCCTGGCGGCCCTGGGCTTTCGTACCCAGGGCTGATACCTGGGCGACCCTCAACGATTAACGAAACAGGCAGGATAATCCCTGCGACGGGCGTGCCTTCGGGGGCGCCTATCCCTTTGACAGGAGAGAGCAATGAGTCAGCAGTTCAACGTAGCGGTATTGGGCGCCAGCGGCGCCGTGGGTCAGGCCATGATCGAGATCCTGGAGGAGCGCGGCTTCCCGGTGGCGACCCTCTATCCCCTGGCCTCCAGCCGCAGTGCAGGGGACACGGTGCGCTTTGGCGGCAAGAACCTCGACATCCTGGATGTGGAGGCGTTTGACTGGAGCCAGGTAGAGATCGCACTCTTCTCCGCCGGGGCCGAGGTCTCCGCCAAGTGGGCGCCGATTGCCGCCGAGCACGGCTGCATCGTCATCGACAACACCTCCTGCTTCCGCTACGAGGAGGATGTGCCCCTGGTGATCCCCGAGGTGAATCCCCACGCCCTGGCCGATTTTCGCAATCGCAACATCATCGCCAACCCCAACTGCTCCACCATACAGATGCTGGTGGCCTTGAAACCCCTGCACGACGAGGTGGGCATTGCCCGCATCAACGTGGCGACCTATCAGTCGGTCTCGGGCTCAGGCAAGGAAGGGGTGAGCGAGCTGGCCGGCCAGACCGCCAAGCTGCTCAACGGCCTGCCGGTGGAGCCGACCCTCTACCCGCAGCAGATCGCCTTCAACCTGATCCCGCAGATCGATGAGTTCACCGACAACGGCTACACCCGGGAAGAGATGAAGATGGTGTGGGAGACCCAGAAGATCCTGGGGGATGCCAGCATCGCCGTGAACCCCACCTGCGTGCGGGTCCCCGTCTTCTACGGTCACGCCGAGGCGGTCCACGTCGAGCTGCACCACCCCCTGGATGCCGAACAGGTCAAGGATCTGCTGCGGGCCGCCCCCGGGGTGCGTCTGTTCGACGAGGAGGAGGGCTACCCGACCCCGGTTGGCGACGCCACCGGTCAGGACGAGGTGATGGTGGGGCGCATTCGCCAGGATATTTCTCACCCCAGCGGTATCAATATGTGGATCGTGGCCGATAACGTTCGTAAGGGCGCGGCGACCAACAGCGTGCAGATCGCAGAGCTGCTGATCCGCGACTACCTGTAAGTTCCTATTGACGCTCGGTCTCCCGACCAGGGGGGCCGAGTGTGATCGGAGTGGCAGGAAGTGGCTCCGACATTCCCCCTTAATATCAATTAATTAACTTTGCCCTTACACTCGGGGCGTTTTGGGGCTAATTGCGTCGGATGACTGGCTTGGCGCCCAAGCCTGATTTATATTGAACCGACTGTTTTGAGGCAACTATCCAGATTTTTCAATGTGATAGGCCGTCATACGAAGGAACGAACATGGGACAATCCCGCATAACACTGGCGACGCTGCTTGCGTTGGGTCTGCTCAATACCGCCTCTGCGACTGCCGAGGAGGCAGGCCGGGATCCCTTCTTCGTGGAACTCAGGGGCCCTGACGAGCCCGTCAGCCAGCCGGCGGCGCCGAGCCAGCCTGTCCCCAGGGCCTTGCCCCAGTCCCAGCCGGTGCGCCAGCCGCAACCCGTGGCCGTTCAGGCGCAGAGCGGGAGGCGTTACGGCCCGGTCCGTCCCACCGACACCCTCTGGAGCCTCGCCAGCAGGCACAGGCCCAGCAGCCGGGTCAGCGTCTACCAGACCATGGTGGCCATCTATGACAAGAACCCGACCAGTTTCGCCGATGGCAACATCAACCACATACTGGTGGGGTCGAGCATCGTGCTGCCCAGCGAGGCCGAGGCGCGCCGTCACACCGATGCCCAGGCCCGGCAACGCTTCAACAGCGACAACGCCAGTTGGAAGGGGCTGAGCCCCAAATACCTGGCAAGCAAGCAGAGTGCCCAGCCCGCCGCCCCCGCCAAACCGGCCAGCAAGCCGGTGGTGAAGGCCGCTCCCCAGCCCGTTGCCGCGGCCAAGGCCGTGACTGCCGCCAAGGCGCCGGCTGCGCAGGCCGCCCCGCTGCCGAGCACCCCGGCCAAGGCCGCCGCGCCCAGCCCAGCGACGACCACAGCCGCCCTGGCGGTGGCCCCGGTGCTGGCCACCGCCGCCAGCGGCGCCCCGGCCCCCCTGCCGGTGGCCACCGAGACGGTGCAGGCCAAGCCGGGCACCGAGATGGCCCTGGCCCTGGAAGATGCCAACGCCCAACTCGGCCAGGTGACCGAGATGAACCACAGGCTCAAGCTGCGCCTGCAATCCCTCACCGAAGAGGTGGAGACCCTCAAGGCCCAGCTGCAAGATCAGCTGGCCCTGCAAAAAGAGGTGGCCGAGCTCAGGGCCAACCCTGTGCCCCCCGTGGTGGCGCCGCCTGCACCCCGCAACTGGCTGACCGACCTGCTCGCCTCTCCCCTCAATCTGGCCATGATCATCTTGCTGCCCGTGCTGCTGGTGCTGGCCCTGGTGACGCTCTGGCTGCGGGCCCGGGCGCGGCGCGAGCTGGAGGAGCAGGAGAAGAACCTGGCGGAGACCACCTCCGTGGTGATGGGCCAGGAGACGAGCGAATTCGATCAGCTGATCGGCGCCGACATCGACGAGGAGCCGCTGAGCCGCCCCGAGCCGGCGTTCGTCCCCGATGAGCCGGACGAGCTGGATCTGGTGTTCAGCGACGAGGGGGAGCAGCCCCGGGAGCTGCGGGATCCGGATCTGGTGCCCGAGCTGGATCTCGCCGCCGACGAGCGCTTTGAGCGACCCGAGCGTCCCGAGATGGATCTGGCCGGCGAATTCAACCCCGCCGCCGACGAGGCACTGCTGAGCGAGGAGGCGCTGCAGGCGGCCCTGTTCGCCGACCTCAATGCCGAACTCGATGGCGAAGACGATCGCCTCGCCAGGGACGAGGATGACAGCCTGCCCGAGCTCGACTTCAGCGATTTCGATACCAGCCTGGACGACGAGCCGGCGCCGAGCGAGCACAAGCCGTCTCCCAGCGCCGAGGAGCTGCTGGCCGAGTGGGGCATGGCCCCCGAGACGGCGGATGCCCCAGCGCCTGCCAAGGATCCCAGTGAACTGGCCCTGGCGGACTTTGAGGATGCGTTCGACGATGTCGAGCCCAGCCAGCCCCTCAAGCCCCGCGCCGAGGCGGCCGCCGATGACTTCGTCGAGATAGACAGCCTGCTGGCGGAAGCGGAGGCGAACCAGAGCGAGCAGGAGCCCTATCAGGGCTTCTCCCTGGACGTGGGGCTGGATGGCTTCCCTGAGGTTCTGCCCGAGTCCGGCGGCTTCGACGTGGATGCCGATGACGGCGGGGTGGGGGCCAAGCTGGATCTGGCCCGCGCCTACCTCGAGATCGATGACAAGGAGAGTGCCCGCGAGCTCTTGGTAGAGGCGGCCGAGCAGGGCAACGATCATCAGCGCAGCGAGGCCGAGAAGCTGCTCAAGCGGCTAGCCTGATCGCCGGATGCCAACAGGGCGACCCCAGGGTCGCCCTTCTTTTTGGGACATTTGCCACTGTGTGCGTATAATTCGCCGCGTTTTCTCTCAAAGACAGTGTGACCCATGCGAATTGCCCTAGGTATTGAATATGACGGCAGCCGGTATTTTGGCTGGCAGCGTCAACGAGAAGTGATCAGCGTCCAGCAGGAGCTGGAGAAGGCCCTGAGCCGCATCGCCAACCACGAGGTGGCCATACAGTGCGCCGGGCGCACCGATGCCGGGGTCCACGCCACCGGTCAGGTGATCCACTTCGATACCCATGCCGTTCGCAGCGAATCCGCCTGGACCCTGGGCATGAACTCCAACCTGCCCCCGGACATAGGGGTACGCTGGGTCAAGGCGGTGGACGAGGGGTTCCATGCCCGCTTCAGCGCCACCGCCCGTCGCTACCGTTACGTCATCTACAACCACAACTATCGCCCCGCCATCCTCGGCAGCGGCGTCAGCCACTACCACGAGACCCTGGACGCCGACCTGATGCACCAGGCGGGGCAGAGCCTGCTCGGGGAGCGGGACTTCAGCTCGTTTCGCGCCGTGGGGTGCCAGTCCAAGAGCCCCTGGCGCAACGTGACCCACCTGTGCGTCAGCCGCTCCGGCCCCTATATCGTGCTGGACATCAAGGCCAACGCCTTCCTGCACCACATGGTGCGCAACATCACCGGCTCCCTGCTGCTGGTGGGGCAGGGACAACAACCGGTGGAGTGGATTGCCGAGGTGCTGGCCGCCCGGGATCGCAACCTGGCGGGGCCCACCGCCAAGGCGGGCGGCCTCTATCTGGTGGACGTCGATTATCCCGCCGAACACGGCCTGCCCCGGCTGCCGCTCGGCCCGCTCTGGCTGCCGGACTCGGCACCGGGTACGACCAGTTTTTAGTAACTGCGCCCGAAAAATTGTGGTTTAATGATCCGTCGTTTATTGCCACCGAGCCGATAAGTCATTGAACAATCAAGGCTCGGTGCGTTTTGTCAGGCACAAAAGCATTAAGGAATTCCATGAGCTGGCTTGAGAAGATCCTTCCCAAGAGCAAGATCACTACCCCCCGTCGTCACAACATTCCGGAAGGGGTGTGGACCAAGTGCGGATCTTGTGAACAGGTGCTCTACCGGGCAGAGCTGGAGCGCAACCTCGAGGTGTGCCCCAAGTGTAATCATCACATGCGCATCAGCGCCCGTGCCCGCCTCGAGTGTTTCCTCGACGTCGAAGGTCGCAGTGAAGTCGGCGCCGAGCTGGAGCCGCAAGACATATTGAAGTTCAAGGATTCCAAGCGCTACAAGGATCGTTTGTCCACCGCCCAGAAAGAGACGGGGGAGAAAGATGCGCTGGTGGTGATGAAGGGGACCCTCAAGGGGGTACCGGTCGTCGCCTGCTCGTTCGAGTTCTCCTTCATCGGTGGCTCCATGTCCTCCGTGGTCGGCGCCCGCTTCGTGCGCGCCGTCGAGGAGAGCATCAAGGAGGGCCGCGGCCTGGTCTGCTTCTCCACCTCCGGTGGGGCACGGATGCAGGAAGCCCTGTTCTCCCTGATGCAGATGGCCAAGACCAGTGCGGCCCTGGACCGGCTCACCAAGGCGGGCCTGCCCTACATCTCGGTGCTGACCGACCCCACCATGGGCGGCGTCTCCGCCAGCCTGGCCATGCTGGGCGACATCAACGTGGGTGAGCCCAAGGCGCTGATCGGCTTCGCCGGCCCCCGGGTCATCGAGCAGACGGTGCGCGAGAAGCTGCCGGAAGGCTTCCAGCGTTCCGAATTCCTGCTGGAGAAGGGCGCCATCGACATGATCATCGACAGGCGCGAGATGCGAGACCGTCTGGCCAGCCTGCTGGCCAAGCTGATGAACACCCAGGTCATCGAAGACTGAACATGAGTTCGCACATGCAACAATCTCAAAGCCGGTCGCTGGTCGACTGGCTTTCTTATTTGGAGCAGATCCATCCGGTCAACATCGACATGGGTCTGACACGGGTCGGTGAGGTGGCACGGCGCATGGGGTTGACCCGGCTGCCCGGCAAGGTGCTCACTGTGGCGGGCACCAACGGCAAGGGATCCTCCTGCGCCATGGCCGCCAGCATACTGATGGCCGCGGGCTACCGGGCCGGCGTCTACTCTTCGCCGCACCTGCTGCGCTTCACCGAGCGGGTACGGGTCAATGGCCAGGAGCTGGCCGACAGCGAGCACTGCGCGGCGTTTGCCGAGGTGGAAGCGGCCCGGGGCGAGATTGCCCTCACCTTCTTCGAGTTCGCCACCCTGGCGGCCCTCTGGCTGTTTCGCCGCCATGCCCCCGATGTGGTGCTGCTGGAAGTGGGACTGGGGGGGCGGCTCGATGCCACCAATGTGGTGGAGTCGGATGTGGCCATGATCACCTCCATCGCCCTGGATCACTGCGACTGGCTCGGGGATACCCGGGAGGCGGTGGCGGTGGAAAAGGCCGGCGTCTATCGGGCGGGCAAACCCGCCATCAGCGGCGAGCCCCATCCCCCTGTCACCATCGCGAGCGAGGCGGCGCGCATCAAAGCCTCCTTGCGCCAGGTCGGCATCGATTTTCGAGGCGATGAGCACCAAGGCGACTGGGATTACCACGGCCAGCACCACTGGCTGGGATTGCCCAAACCGGCCCTGCCGCTGATGAACGCGGTCACAGTGCTGGCGGCGTTGGAGTCCCTCGGCCTGCCGCTGCCCGAGCCCGCCATCCGCGAAGGATTGGCAAACGCCAGGCTGGCGGGGCGGATGCAGCGGCTGCAACACGAGCCCCTGGTCATCGTCGATGTGGCCCACAATCCGCACTCGGCGGCCTATCTGGCCAGCCAGCTGCGCCAGATCCCCTGTCAGGGGCGGCGTCTGGCCGTGGTGGGCATGCTCAAAGACAAGGATATGGCGGGATCGCTGGCCGAACTCGATGGCCTCATCGACCACTGGTATCTGGCGAGCCTGACCGGCCCGCGCGGGGCGACGGCGGCCCTGCTTGCCGATGCCCTGGGTCAGGATGGCGCGGCGCAATATGACGCCGTGTCAGAGGCTTATCGGCAGGCCCTGGCCGACGCGAGTCCCAGCGATATGGTCATTGTCTTTGGTTCGTTTTACACTGTCGCCGACATTTTGGCGATACAGCCGGTCTGATCGCCCCAGGGCGACGCACCGGACAGCAACACAAGGGTAGGAGTAAGGTTTGGCTTCCAAGTTCCAAAACAGATTGGTGGGCACTGTGATCCTGGTGGCCCTGGTGGTGATCTTCTTGCCGGATATGCTCGATGGCCAGAAGCTGGCCCAGAAGGATGAGTCGTTCGCCACCATACCGCTGCGTCCCGAGCTCGAACCCGCCAAGCCCGCCCTGCAGGTCTCCGCCGCCAGCACCCTGCCCGAGCAGCACGTGGCGAGCCAGCAGCAGGCGGCCGCCGCCGAGCAGTGGCAGGTGGAAGAGGTGCCCGATCCCATGACGTTGGGCCAGCAGGGCCAGGCAACCCAGCCGCCGGCAGTGCAGCCGGCAGTGCAGCCGGCAGTACAGCCAGCGACTACCAAGCCTCAACCCAAGCCTGAGGTGGTGGCCAAAAAACCGGAACTGCCCAAGCCTGTGGTCAAACCCGAGCCGGCCAAACCGGTGGAGGTGGCCAAACCGGCCCCCAAACCGCAAGCTGGTCAGATCAAGACCATGGACGATCTGTTGCAGAGCAAGCAGCTGGTGGCCAAGGCCCCCGAGCCGGCCCAGGGCAGCTGGATCCTCCAGCTCGGCGCCTTTCGCAACAAGGACAGCGTCAACGCCCTGGTGGGCAAGCTGAGGGCGGCGGGGTACTCGGCTCACACAGTGCCCCGCACCCCGGTGCAGGGGCAGATCAACCGGGTCTTCATCGGGCCGGATGTCTCCAGGGCCAAGCTGCAGGGGATACAGAGCAAGGTGAGCCAGCTGACCGGGCTGAGCGGATCCGTGGTGGCCTACAACCCCTGATCCGCCCCTATCCGCATGAAAAAGACCGCGCCCTGGCGCGGTCTTTTTGTTGGCGGTCAGCCGATCAGATGCACTTCACCGGCTTGGGCAGGCCGGCAATCTTGGTGGCCTGCTTGGCGGGGCCTTGGGGGAACAGCTTGTAGAGGTAGCGGCTGTTGCCCTTCTCGGGGCCATACTGCTTCTCCATCGCCTTGACCAGGGCGCGGATGGCGGGGGAGGTGTTGAACTCCAGGTAGAAGGCCCGCACGAAGCGCACCACCTCCCAGTGGGGTGCCTCCAGCACTATGCCTTCCTGCTCGGCCAGCACAGGCGCCAGCGCCTCGCTCCAGTCGTCCACATTGAGCAGATAGCCCTTGGCATCGGTCGCGATGGCGCGCCCGTCAAAAATCAGCACCGGATTGTCAGCCATGATGCCTCCTTGGGGCAACTCAGGATGGGGTCGGCATGGTAGCGCCTTGGGTCGCCGTGAGCAACCGGCTCTGGTTGGCCAGGGCGAGCAGCTCGTCCGCCAGCTGGCTGATGAGGGTGAGCTGCTGGCTCAGCATCAGCTGCTCCTCCGTGCTGTCCGGGGCGGGCAGGGGACAGGGGCCCTGCTCCTCCTGGGGGGCGTCCCCGGCCAGCTGTCCCGCCGCCTGGGCCAGGGTGTGGCTCAGGTGGCGGCTGATCTGCGCCAGGCCCTGGATGGGCTCGAGCTGATCCCGGTGGGCGCCCAGCGCCGAGATGTAGGAGAGCAGGGCGTGGTTGCGCCAGGTGAGGGTGAAGCAGAGGTCGAGGAAACGGCGGCGCTTGCTCGGCTCCACCAGCATGCTCTGCCAGGCCATGGCCAGCTCGCTGTCGGCCAGATGGGCCTCCTTGCGGGCGATGCGATAGGCCAGGGATTCATCGCGGCGCAGGTGCAGGCTGGCGAGCACCGCCGAGAGGTATCTGGCGTTGGCCGACAGGGAGTTGGCGATGAGCTGGGGCAGGCGCTTGTACTGCCAATCCGGCCACAGCCAGGCCACCAGGGCGTAGGAGAGCAGGCAGCCGAGCAGGGTATCGAGCAGGCGCGGCCCCAGGATGGCGAAGCCGATGCCATCGAGCAGGTTGAAGGCCATCAGCACATAGAGGGTGATGAAGCAGACGGCGGCGCTGTAGTTGCTGCGCACCTGGGTGAAGAAGAGGAAGGCGGCGAGCCCCATCACCACCAGCTGGCCGTGCAGGCTGGGCAGCAGCCAGAGCACGGGTACCCCGATCAGCAGACCGATGAAGGTGCCGAGCATCCGCTGCATCAGGCGGCGCCGGGTCGCGCTGTAGCTGGGCTGGCAGACGAACAGCACGGTCAGCAGGATCCAGTAGCCCTTGTCCAGCTCGAACGCCTGCAAGATGCCGTAGCCCACCACCAGCCCCAGGGAGAGGCGCAGGGCGTGGCGAAACACCATGGAGTCCAGGCTCAGATGCTGGCGCAGCAGGGCCAGCAGGGGCCTGGGCGCCGGCCGCGCCAGGGGAGGCAGCTGCATTGGCACCGCCGCCGGGTTTTGCAGCTCCTCGGCGCTCGCCAGCAGCCCGTTGATGCTGGCCAGGTTGCGGCGCAGGAACTTCATGGGGGTGAGCAGGCTCTGGGGGTAGTGCTGCTTGAGGTGGGTGAATTCGAGCTGATCCTCCAGGGCCTCCAGGGCCCAGCGGATGCGCTTGGGGTGATGATAGGGTTCATGGACCAGGATGGCGTAACCCAGTTGCCGACACGCCTGGGCCAGCTGCTGCAACACCTCCTGAAAACCTGCGATCACCCGCCCTTGCTTGAGGTCGGCCTCGAGCCGGCTGTAGGGGTAGTGGCTGGAGGTGGCCCGCTCGTGGATCTCCAGGGCGAGCAGATAGAGGCGCAGCAGGCCGGCCAGCTCGGGGGAGGCCTGGGCCCGCTGGCTATGGAGACGGGCATTGAGCGCCGTCTTGGCCAGATTCAGGGAGCCGACCAGATTGATGTTGAGCTGGGCCAGATTGTGGCGGATGGCTTGGGCGCCGTGCTCGTCGGCGGGGAAGAAGCGGGACTTCTCCTCCAGATAGCGGGAGAGGGCGAAGTAGCTCTGGGCGAGCTGTTCGTGCAGCGTCTTGTAGGGCAGCAGCCAGAGCCAGAGCAGCGACACCAGGCCGTACCAGAGGGCGCCGGCCCCGAGCGCCAGGGGCTGGTAGAAGAGATCCGGCGCCTTGGCGGCCCCCAGCATGGTGTAGATGGCAATCAGCAGGGAGCCGAAGCTGATGGTGGCGTAACGTTGTCCGAGCGCCCCCACCATCACGAAGAGGAAGGTGGAGCTGGCCAGTCCGAGGGCGAACAGCCAGGGGGTGGGGAAGAGGTACTGGACGCACAGGGAGGCAAACAGGAAACAGACCAGGGTCATGGCCAGGTTCTTGACCCGGCCCCACAGGCTGTCGTCTGTCTCGGCGATGGCCCCGGCCACCACCCCGAGGGAGAGCAGCACGGTGAGCTGGATATCGCCGGTGCCGAGGGCGATGGCGAGCAGGCCCAGCATGGCGATGAGCACCTTGAGGGCGAAGTAGACATGGCTGTCGGTCAGCAGGCGGCGCAGCAGGCCGGAATATTCCACTGGCATGGGGTGAAGCGGTCTCTCTGGAGGTCGAGGCAGTCAGTGTAACGGAGCGGTGACCAAATGGCCCTGATTTGGATCAGGGCGGGCACCGGCAAGTCATAAAAAACCCCGCCGAAGCGGGGTTGTTGATTTAGTTGCGGTTGCCGCCAAGCAGGCTCAGCAGGCTCAGGAAGATGTTGTAGATGGAGACATACAGGGTCACGGTGGCGGAGATGTAGTTGGTCTCACCGCCGCGCACTATCTGCTGGGTGGTCAGCAGGATGGCGCCGGAGGAGAACAGCATGAACATGGCGGACAGGGCCAGGCTCAGGGCGCTCATCTGCAGGAAGATGTTGGCGACCATGGCCACCAGCAGCACCCAGAAACCGACAAACAGCATGCCGCCGATGAAGGAGAGGTCACGCTTGGTGGTCAGGGCATAGGCCGACAGACCGAAGAAGGTGAGGGCGGTGCCGCCAAGGGCCGTCATCACTATCTCGCCGCCACCATTGTTCATGTACATGTTGATGATGGGGCCCAGGCTGTAGCCCAGCAGGCCGGTCAGGGCGAAGGTGAACACCAGCCCCATGCCGTTGTCACGGTTCTTCTCGGTCAGGAACATCAGACCATAGACCCCGACCAGGAAGATGGCCCAGTGCAGGGGCGGCATGTTCATGACGGTGGCAACCCCGGCAACGATGGCGGAGAAGCCGAGCGTCAGGGAGAGCAGCATATAGGTGTTGCGCAGCACCTTGTTGGTATCGCGCACGGCACCCCGGGTGCCGGTGTAGACAGAACGGGTATCCATCATGTTTTCCTCGTTGGTACAGGGGGAGACGAACCCAGCCGTCTCTTCAACCTATTGTATGGAGAACAAATGGGGATGACGAGCAGCAATTTCAAGTCAGCACCCAGTTGCCTGGGGCTCACTATTCCAGACTCATTATGTATCTCGTCTGAACGGGTCAGCGGGGCGGGGGTATGCAGGGGGAAGCGCTCGTGGCGCCGCCTTGAGGACAGGTTCCTGGCGGCGTCGACTCGCGGTGAAGAGCGTGGGCGGGTGAAAGAGGGGAGCGCGAGAGGGCAGAGGCGTTGCGGCTCACCTCAGGCGCGCCGTCGAGGGGAGCATGATGCCTGGTCCATGGGCCATCCCGGTGATGCCAGGGCCGGTGGCGTCCATCGTGCGCCCGGCCCCTGGCATCGCCGTGGGGATCAGAGGATGCCGGCTCCTGCCGAGGGCTTGCTGACATAGATGCTGGGTTGCAAGCCGCTGATCTGGGGATAGCGGGCATTGACCTGTTCGCAGACCGCCGCGGTCAGGGCCTGGGGCACTAGCGCCACCACACAGCCACCGAAGCCGCCCCCCGTCATCCTGACGCCGCCGCGGCTGCCGATGATCCCCTTGATGAGGTCGACCAGGGCATCGATGGCGGGCACGGTAATGGCAAAATCATCCCGCATCGAGGCGTGGGAGAGCGCCATCAGCTCCGCCATCATGACCATGTCTTCATTGGCCAGGGCATCGGCCGCGGCCAGGGTCCGTTCATTCTCGGAGATGACATGGCGCGCGCGGCGTGCCACGACCGGATCCAGCTCACCGGCCCGGGAGAGGAACTGCGTCATGGTCAGATCGCGCAGCGCCTTGACGCCAAAATGACGGGCCGCCGTCTCACACTGGGCGCGGCGGGCGTTGTATTCACTGTCGACCAGACCGCGGCGCACGTTCGAGTTGATGATGACGACATCGATGCCGGCCGGCATGCTGACGGGGCGCGTCTCCAGGCTGCGGCAGTCGATCAGCAGGGCATGATCCTGCTGACCCAGGGCCGAGATGAACTGATCCATGATGCCGCAGTTGCAGCCGACGAACCGGTTCTCCGCCAGCTGGCCGTTCAGGGCGATGTCAGTCTGACTGATATCGAGCCGATTCATCTCCTTGAAGACTTGTCCCACCGCCACCTCGAGGGAGGCGGAGGAACTCAGACCGGCACCCTGGGGGACGTTGCCGCTGAGTACCAGATCCGCCCCGGTCAGCGCGCAGCCCCGCAGCAGCAGATACTTGACGACCCCTCGCACATAGTTGGCCCACAGGTATTCGGGGCGCGCCTCTATGGGCTGGCTCAGATCGAACTCATCCTGCTGATTGTGGTAGTCGGCGGCGATGACCCGCACCAGGCTGTCCTGGCGGGGCGCCGCGCTGATCACCGTCTGATAGTCAATGGCACAGGGGAGCACGAAGCCGTCGTTGTAATCCGTGTGTTCACCGATCAGATTGACGCGTCCCGGCGCCTGGATGGCGAGGGTCGGGTGGTAGCCGTATTGGGCGTAGAAGGTGGTATCCGTCACGCTGCGGGGGGATTCAATGTTCATCACTCGACCTCAAACCTGTTCACGAAAATGGACATCACTGACGGAGCGCAGCCGTTCGGCCGCCTGCTCTGCCGTCAGATCGCGCTGTATCTCAGCCAGCATTTCATAACCGACCATGAACTTGCGCACGCTCGCAGAGCGCAGCAGGGGCGGGTAGAAGTGGGCGTGCAACTGCCAGTGGCCGTTCTCCTCGCCATTGAAGGGGGCGCCATGCCAGCCCATGGAATAGGGGAAAGAGCACTGGAACAGATTGTCGTAGCGGCTGGTCAGTTGCTTGAGCGCGAGGGCCAGATCCTCACGCTGTCGCGGCGTCAATGCCGGCAGGCGCGTCACCGCAAACTTGGGCAGCAGCAAGGTCTCGAATGGCCAGGCGGCCCAATAGGGCACCACCGCCAGCCAGTGCTCCGTTTCTACCACGGTGCGACGACCATCGGCCCGCTCGCGCTCGGCATAATCGAGCAACATGGCACGGCCCTGTCTGGCAAAGTATTCCCGCTGGGCGTCATCTTCTCTCCTGGCCTCGTTGGGCAGGAAGTCGTTGGCCCAGACTTGTCCATGGGGATGGGGATTGGAGCACCCCATCATGGTGCCCTTGTTCTCGAACACCTGGACCCAGGGGTAGTCACGACCCAACGCTTCGGTCTGCTCGCACCAGGTGTCGACCACGGCGGTGAGGGCAGGGAGCGGCAGCTCGGGCAGTGTCTTGCTGTGATCCGGTGAGAAGCAGATCACCCGGCTGGTGCCACGGGCACTCTCCAGCCGGAACAGGGGATCGTCACCGACCGGCGCCGCCGGGGTATCCGTCATCAGGGCCGCGAAGTCGTTGGTAAAGACGAAGGTCGCCCGATAATCCGGATTCTGGTCCCCCGTGACCCGGGTATTGCCCGCGCAGAGGAAGCAGTCGGGATCATGGGGGGGGCGCTGGGTGCGATCCGGCTCATCCTGTTGACCCTGCCAGGGGCGCTTCGCCCTGTGGGGAGAGACGAGCACCCACTGCTGCGTCAGCGGGTTGTAACGACGATGGGGGTGTTCGGTTGGTTCAAATTGCATGGGTAAACGCTCCTCGCGCGGGCCGCTCATGGGGTCGGATAGCCGGTTGGATTCTGTGATTGCCAGCGCCAGGTATCGGCGGTCATCTCATCGAGGGTGCGACTGGCCTGCCAGCCCAGCTCGGTGCGGGCCCGGGTGGGGTCCGCCCAGCATTGGGCGATATCCCCGGCGCGGCGCGGCACGATCTCATAAGGCAGGTCACGGCCACAGGCCCGGGAGAAGGCGGCATGCATGTCGAGCACGCTGTAGCCGACCCCTGTGCCCAGGTTGTACACATGGACCCCGGCCTGCCCGAGCTTGGCCTGCAAGGCGGCCACGTGGCCATCGGCCAGATCCATCACATGAATGTAATCTCGCACGCCGGTGCCATCTGGGGTGGGGTAGTCGTTCCCGAAGATGGCGAGTTTGTCACGGCGCCCGACGGCCACCTGGGCGATATAGGGCATCAGGTTGTTGGGGATACCCTGGGGATCCTCGCCCATCAAGCCACTGGGGTGTGCCCCCACCGGGTTGAAGTAACGCAGCAGGGTCAATGACCAATCGGGCGCCGCCTTGGCAAAATCCTGGATGAGGCGCTCCACCATCAGCTTGCTCTGACCATAGGGGTTGGTGGCTTGCAGGGTGGGGCTTTCTTCACGGATGGGCATGGTCTCTGGCTCGCCGTAGACGGTGGCCGAGGAGCTGAACAGCAGCGTCTTGACCCCGGCACGGCGCATCGCCTGTAGCAGGACCAGGGTGCCACTGACGTTGTTGTCATAGTACTCAAGGGGTTTTTGCACCGATTCCCCCACGGCCTTGAGCCCGGCGAAGTGGATCACGGCATCTATCTGCTGCTCGGCAAATACCCGATCCAGCAAGTCGGCATCTCGCACGTCCCCACGATAGAGCAGGGGGCGCTGGCCGCTGAGGGTGTCGATGCGTGCGAGGACGCTCTCTTTGCTGTTGGCGAGGTTATCCAGCAAGATGGGGGTCATACCGGCTGCGGCAAGCTGCAGACAGGTATGGCTCCCTATGTAACCTGTTCCACCCGTAACAAGGATTTTTAACATTCTCTGCTCCTTGGTGCCTATGAATACTGAGGATTTGGTTGTGTAATCGCTTTCACTTAGTTTGCGCTTGCCAGGGGCTCTGTGGAAGATATCTGTGCATTTAATGTGATGCTGGTCACGTTTGACGTCTTGGGGTGAGGGGATTCAGGCTTTCTCGCGTGTAACAGAGTTACACTGCCCCAGGCCGGTGTCGATGGCATGTGGGGGCTTTTTATATGAAAGCCGTGTCAGACATTGGAAATGTCGGTAGTATCTGACACTCATGAAATAATGGTTTTTATCTGCACCGTTCACCGGAAACGCTAATCCATGGCAACAATCAAAGATGTAGCACTCCTGTCTGGCGTCTCCGTCGCCACAGTCTCACGTGTCATCAATAATTCTCCCAAGGCGAGTCAGGCATCGCGCGATGCCGTCTTCAAGGCGATGAATGAACTCAACTATCACCCCAACGCCAATGCCAGGGCCCTGGCCCATCAGAGCAATGAGACGCTGGGGTTGGTTGTTGCCGATGTGTCCGATCCCTTCTTCGGCACCATGGTGAAAGCCGTGGAGCAGGTGGCGCAATCGACGGGCAATTTCCTGCTTATCGGCAATGGCTACCACGATGCGGTGAAAGAGAAGCGGGTGATCGAGCAGTTGATTGGTCACCGCTGCTCAGGGCTGGTGGTACACGCAAAGATGCTGGCAGATGAAGAGCTGATCCAGATGATGAGCTATGTCCCTGGCATGGTGCTGATCAACCGCATCGTCCCGGGGTTCGAGTCCCGTTGTGTGGCGCTGGACGATCGTTATGGCTCCTGGTTGGCCACCCGCCACCTGATCCAGGAAGGGCACAAGAAGATAGGGTTTCTCTGCTCCAATCATCAGATCTCAGACTCGCAAGATCGCTTGCAGGGGTATCTGGATGCCCTGCAAGAGCACGGGATTGCCGTCGATGAGCGGCTGATCTCCCGTGGCAGCCCGGATGAGCTGGGGGGCGAGGCGGCGATGACCGAACTGCTGAGTCGAGGCCAGCATATGACGGCCGTGGTCTGCTATAACGACTCCATGGCGGCAGGGGCCCTGTCTGTGCTGAGCGACAACGGTATCGAGGTGCCCCAGGAGCTCTCCCTGGTTGGCTTCGACGATGTCCTGATCTCTCGCTACTTGCGTCCTCGCTTGACCACGGTGCGCTATCCCATCATCGCCATGGCCACCCAGGCCGCCGAGCTGGCGATCGCCCTGGCCAAGGGGGGACCCCTGCCGCAGACGACCCACATGTTCAGCCCGACCCTGGTACGCCGTCATTCGGTCCGCAGTCTCGGCTGAACCTCTTCCCCCGGACACCTCCTTCCATCAGGCAAGCCCGTCAGGGGTTGCCTTTTTTGTCCCTGTCGTGGCCAGTCTGCGCTTTTACCCATCGCCCCCATAGAGCCCCCATCACCCTATTGAGCGCTTGCACCGCCCGTTGTCTTTCCTGCTCTTGTGCCCTCAGGCGCCGGGATGAGACATGCCGACGCGGATGGTGTTGCCCCTTGCATCAGGTGATCTGGCTCACGGTTTGGCCGTCTTCCCCGTCGTATCGGCTTGCCGACGGGTCTTTGATCTCGACAAGCGGTTAATTGATGTAATCGATAACACTCCTGTTGTCAGGATAAATACACCGTTAAAACAATAAGTTATATTGCATGTGAAATTGCGCGATAATATTCAACTCTCTTTTGTATGTAATAATTACAGTTTTGTGAGTTGTATCATGTCAGTGCAGGCATGAATCTTCCTATAATCCACTTCGACCTGTGAAAGCGCTTTCCCTATGGATTGGCAAGCGTCCATCAAGATAACAATGCAACAGTGGAATAAAGGAATGACTATGAAAGTGAAGCTACTGACTACAGCCGTTGCCCTCGCCCTGTCTATGACGGCGTTCAACTCAAATGCCGTTGATTTTTCAGGCTATTTTCGCTCTGGCATCGGAGTGTCCCAAGATGGGAACCTGCAGACCGGCAATCAGAATGTTGTCGGACGCCTGGGTAACGAGAGCGATACCTACACCGAAGTCGGTATCGGTCAGGAGGTTTACAACAAGGATGGCAAGACCTTCTACGTCGACAGCATGTTCAGCATGCAGAGTGATGGCTCCAACGACTATGAAAGCACGACCACTGTGTGTGACTTTGATGGCAAGCAGTGCAAGGACGATGCGACATTCGCCCTGCGCCAATTCAACGTGAAGGCCAAGGGGCTGATCCCCGCTGCCCCCGATGCCGTGGTCTGGGCCGGCAAGCGCTTCTATCAGCGCCATGATCTCCACATCATCGACACCAAGTATTGGAACATCTCCGGGGCCGGTGCCGGGATTGAGAACGTCAAGGTCGGTCCGGGGGCCTTCTCCCTGGCGTGGATCCGCGCCGATGGCAACGATATCGACAGCGCCATCATCGACAATGATCTGAATATCAACTTCCTGGATCTGCGTTACGCCGGCTGGGCACCCTGGGAAGGGGCCTGGACGGAGGCGGGGGTCAGCTATGCCATGCCCAATCCGACCGATGAGCAGAAAGACACAGGCGATCAGTATGACCCCGAGAACGGCGTCATGCTGACGGCGGTCATGAGCCAGTATTTTGCCGGCAGCGGCATCAACGAGAAGCTGGTGCTGCAGTATGCGAACAAGGGGTTGGCCCAGAACATGATCTCTCAGGGGGGCGGCTGGTACGATGTCTGGCATTTCACCGATGACGCCAAGGGTTACCGGGCGATCCTGACCGGAGACATTCCCGTCGGCGACAAGTTCTCCGTGAACCATGTTTTCACCTACGGAAAGGGCGAGAAGCTGGAGGCATGGCATGACAACACTGAGCTGTTCAGTGCCGTGGCGCGAGGCGGTTATGCCTGGACCGAGATCATGAAGACACTGGTCGAAGTGGGGACCTATGAGAGCACCAAAACCTGGAGCAGCGGGTTCGAAGAGAAGTCGAGTGGCCAGAAATACACCCTGGCCCAGGCCTGGTCTGCCGGCCCCAGCATGTTCGCCCGTCCCGAGATCCGCGTGTTTGCCAGCTACCTGAAAGATGGTGAAGGCGAGTCATTCAACGGCGGCAAGGATGACAACACCTGGAACGTCGGGGTTCAGGCCGAAGCCTGGTGGTAAGCCCCCCCACAGGGTGAGCAATCGAGGGAGCCATTGGCTCCCTTTTTTCATTTTGTACTGGTGGCCTGTCTGGTGGCGGGGCGCGACCGTGCTCGCGCTGCCCGATTGCCCGATTGCGGGGATGCGGGGATGCGGGGTCGACGGACCCTCCTATGGTCCTTGGTGGTGAGGGCTGGCCTGCGCTGCGGGGGGCCGGCAAGACAGCCCCCCGGTCAGCTGGAGTGAGGCCGCGCTCAGTGTTGCAAGAAGGCATCCATGGCATAGGTGGGTTTGCCACCCTGATCCATCAGGCCGAGGGAGTAGTTCTGCCAGCCGTTATGGCTCTGGGGTTCCCAGTAGAAGACACCGAGCCCCTTGTTGTCCGGGATCCAGGTCATCTTGTTGAGCAGATCGACCAGGGTGTCGTAGCTGTTTTTCGGATCATCCCAGGGCATGCCCACCTCCACTATCATCACCTCCTTGCCATGGCGACTGACCATGTCGGCAAGGTTGTCATAACAGAGGTTGTTCATGGTAAACCAGTCGCCATTGCCTGTCTGGGTGGGGTAGATGGAGGCGCCGATCACGTCCCACTTGGCTCCATTGGCCTTGAGGCCGTCGAACATCCAGCGGTAAAGGGCATTGTTCTCGCAGTTGGCGAGGTGGACTATCACCTTGGTTGCCGCGTTCACGGCCTTGACGGCGTCATGACCGCTGTTGATCAGCCAGGCAAAGTTGCGCATGTTGACCGATGCCTTGCCCTCGTCCCACAGCATGCCATTGTTGGTCTCGTTGCCCACTTGTACCCACTTGGGCGTGATGCCGGCCTGCTTCAGGGCGGTGAGGCTGTTGTAGGTGTGCCAGTAGACGTTGGACATCAGCTGCTCGAAGGTGTAGCCCTGCCAGGCTGCCGGTTTGGTCTGCTTGCCAGGATCGGCCCAGCTGTCGCTGTAGTGGAAGTCGATCATGATGTCGAGGCCCGCGGCCTTGGCCCGCTTGGCTTTGGCGATGACATCGTTGAGGCCGTTCCAGCCTCCGGCCGGATTGACCCAGACCCGCAGCCGGATGGCGTTGATGCCGTGCTGTTTCAGGGTGAGCAACAGGTCCTGCTGCTTGCCGCTGTCGTTGTAGAAGGTGTAACCGGACTGCTCCATCTGGGTGAGCCAGCTGACGTCGGCGCCCTTGACCATGGCGGTGCCGACTGACGGGCAGAGCATGCTGGCGCCGAGCACCAGGCTGCTGATCAGGTTGAGTTTCATCCTTGTTTCTCCGTGATTGGATCCGTGATTGAAAGGGGTCTGGCTCATGGCTGAGCCCGGGGCAGGGGAGGGAGTAGGGCAATCCCCTGCCTGGATGCGTCCTGGTCGTGACACATTCAATCAGGGGCTGACCCCATGGGCCGAGAGGCGGCCCATGGGGGCGTTACTGCGCCTTGCTCACCGTCAGCTGGATCCTGGCGGGATCGCGGCGATCCAGGGTGAAGAGGTAGGTCCCATCCTCGGCGGGGGCGAACGTCATGTCGCTCCACTGGTAACCGGCCTTGACGATGACTGGCTTGCCGGCTTCCACCTTGCTGACGGGGTCGAACTGGCCGTAGGTGGTATCGCTCTTCCACTTCGCGTCGGCGACCTTGAACTTGTAGGTGCCGTGGCTGGCTTGCAGGGGGGCGGCGACGGTCAGCAGGTCGGGCTGGCTCTGGATCAACTGCTGGGCGGCGGGGGCCTCCCAGTTGTTCATCTCCCCGCGCAGGAAGAGGGGGCGGGTCTGCGCCGTGTCGGTCTCGGCGGCCCAGGCCGGTGGAAGGCAGCCGAGCAGGGTGGCGGCCAGGAGTGTGTGTTTGAGCATTGTCATTTCCTTGTGTTTGGGTGGCACCGGCCCGTGCTGGGTCGGCAATCGGTTACAGGCTGAATCGTTGCACCAGGGCCAGCTGTTGCTGGGAGAGCCGTTGCAACTGGCCGCTGGTGTGGGCGACTCGGGTCAGCGTTTCCTGGTTGCTGTCTGATATATTATTGATATTGCTCATATTTATGGTGATCCCCTGACTGGTGTCATGTTGCTGCCGGGCGGCGGCGGCGATCTGGACGCTGAGGTCGGCCACCTGTTGCAGCGAGCTGGCGAGGCGGGTGAGGGTGTGACGGGATTGCTCGCTGTCCTCGGCGCAGAGCGCCATCACCTCGGTGCAGCCCACCAGGGTGGCGACGGCCCGGTGCACGCTCTGCTGCAGCGCCGTGATCATCTCCTGAATGCTGGTGGTGGACTGGGTGGTGTGGTTGGCCAATTGGCGGACCTCGTCGGCCACCACGGCAAAGCCCCTGCCCTGTTCTCCGGCCCTTGCCGCCTCGATGGCGGCGTTGAGCGCCAGCAGGTTGGTTTGTTCCGCGATCCGGCTGATGAACCCCAGAATGCTCCCTATGTTGTTGCCCAGTGCGTGCACCTCCTCGACGATGCGGCGTGAATCCGCCAGGCGCTGGGAGAGCTGGTTCATGCGGGCCAGGGTGTTCTCACTCATGGTGCTGGCGCTGCGGGCCTGGCTCGCTACCTCCCCGACCGTTTGCTGGGCGTGCCCGGCGCTCTTTGCCACCTCGTGCACCGTGTGTTCCATCTCGATCATGGCGCTGGCAACATTGGCCGTCTCGCCGCGCTGTTGCTCCAGCTGGCGCTGGGCGCTGAGTTGGGCAGACTGGTTCTGGTTGGCCATCTCCCCCAGCGAGCCGGCGGCCGTCACTATCTGCCCCAGCATGTTGCTCATCTCCTGGGCGAGGGCATTGATCCCCCCGGCCAGCTGACCGAATTCATCCTGCTGCCTGAGGGGGATGCGTCTCGTCATGTCGCCCCGACTCAGGGCCTCGAGCACCGTCAGGGTCTGTTTGATGGGGGTGCGGATGGAGTGGATGATGCGCCAGAGCACCAGGGCGCTGACGGCCAGCGACAGCAGCAGGCCGACAAACAGCAGGGATTGCAGCTGGCTCAGGATCGCCTTGCTGCGCTGCACCCGCAGGGCCAGCTGGCTGTCGACGTGGCTGTCGATCTCCGCCAGCTCTCCCAGTACAGCGTCGATGATCCGGGTGGCCTGGGTGCTCTGGTTGCGCAACTGCTCGCTCTCTTGGGCCAGGCGAAGGTGACTCGCCAGCAGGCCGGTATCGCCGGTGCTCTGTTGCACCACCCGATCAAACAGGGGGCCCACCGACCGCTCCAGATCTATCTTGCCGCCGAAGGCGTTCTCCTGTTTGAGCAGCTCGGCAGCCAGCGCCCGGCGCTGGTTGCCGATCGCCTCGGCGAGGGACTGGTTGCTGGCCAGCTGGGCCGCAATGCGTGCCGAGTCCTGCAGCTTCATGGCCGCCTGGGTATTGCCGAACAGCTGTTCCAGTCCATTGACCAGGGCGTTCTTGAGTCCGGCGGTGTAATGGGCGCCCAGGGTCTCCACCAGCATGGCGAGATCGCCCAGCAGGCGCTTGTGATCCCGGCTCAGGCTGGTGTCTTGCGCCAGGGTTTGCTGGCGCGCCAGGTTGGCGGCATGGCGGTCAACAATCCGGGTCGCCAGCTGCCAGTAACGTCCTTGCAATTCGATGAGGGTCTGGATGCGGCCGGTGATGGCTTGGTAGTGGGACGCCTTGCTGCCGAGTAGCGCCACGTCCTGCTCGAACGCCTGCTGCCAGCGCGCCAGTTCGCCCCGTCCCTTGCTGACCTCCTCCTTCGACGGCAGGGTGAGCAGGCCACGCAGGGTCTTGTCTTGCATAAACAGGTCTTTGGTCACCGAACGGCTCTGTACCAGGGTCGGCGCCACCTCGCCGGTCAGTATGTCGACCTGCCCGGCCAGCTGATTGCCCGCCCGCAGGGCGATCGTCACGGCGAGCACCAGCAGCATGATGATGAAGCCAAAGCCAAGCAGCAGGCGCTGGATGATGGATATCGGTGGGATTACGCTCTTCATTGAAATCGCTTACATTGAGGGTCTGTGCATTGCCGCTGGCGGATACGCCCGGTATCGACATGCAAGACCGCTGATTATCAGGGTGTTATGCATCTTTGTCCCATGTCACCCAATGGGGCGGTTGAGACCTCTGCATACGAATTTACATTTTTGAGTGTAACGTTTCACTCGGTGTGACTTATTCTTACACTGCCATGGATCCCCGCCAAACAGGATTTAAACAGGGTTGGGAGCCGGCTCTCATTTCGCTGCTATTTTGTGCTATCGCGTGGGGTCGCCTGGAGAGGGGAGGAAGAGGGCAGCGCCCTGGGCGCGACGCAAGGCGGGTCGAGGGAGGGGGCGACATGGGCAGGGGAGCACGGGGCAACAAGACGAAAAAAGCCCCCGGCTGGGCGGGGGCAAATGTGGCATGAATAGCGCAGGCGTGGAGAGAGGGGATGCGTCAGCGGCTGATCCGGGTGCCATCCTCGGCGAAGACGAGGCAGTGTTCGGGAGCGAAGAAGACATCGAGCTGCTGGTACGGCTTGAAGGCATTGTCACCAGGCAGCAGCAGCTTGAAGCCGTCGATGCCGCAGCATTGACCGAACAGATAGGTGCTGTTGCCAAGGCGCTCGACCACCTCGCAGGTAAAGGAGAGCCGGATGCCATCGTGGCCGGGCACCACGTGCTCAGGGCGCAGGCCCAGAGTGATGGTGCTGCCGGTTGCCAGCTCGCGGGTGGAGAGGGGGAGCGTGATGGTTTGCTGTTCCGACAGCGCAACCTGCAACTCGCCGGGAGACCAGCTAATCACCCGGGCCGGCAGGAAATTCATCTTGGGTGAGCCGATAAAGCCGGCCACGAACTGATTGACGGGTTTGTAATAGAGGTCCATGGGGGAGCCGACCTGCTCCACCTTGCCGTAGTTCATCACCACTATCTTGTCTGCCAGGGTCATGGCTTCGATCTGGTCATGGGTGACATAGATCATGGTGGTTTTCAGCTCCTGGTGCAGCTTGGCAATATGCAGGCGCATCTCGACCCTCAGCTCGGCATCCAGGTTGGAGAGGGGTTCATCAAACAGGAACACCTTGGGGTTGCGCACGATGGCGCGGCCAATGGCGACCCGTTGCCTCTGCCCCCCCGAGAGCTGTTTCGGTTTGCGATCAAGGAGATGGGCGAGTTGCAGTGTCTTGGCCACCATGCCGACCTGGTGCTGGATCTGGGCCTTGGGCACCCCGTTCACCTTCAAGCCATAACCCATGTTTTCGGCGACTGTCATGTGGGGATAGAGGGCATAGGACTGAAACACCATGGCGACGCCACGGTGGGCCGGGGCGACATCGTTGACCACTGAGCCTCCGATGGCGATGTGGCCGTCGGAGATCTCCTCCAGGCCGGCGATCATTCTCAGCAAGGTTGACTTGCCACAACCGGAGGGGCCGACAAACACGGTGAATTCACCATCTTCTATCTCCAGATCCACATTGTGCAGCGTCACGTTAGTGCCAAAACGCTTGACCACACTGTTCAGGCTGATACTCGACATACTGCTAACTCCTTGATAATAAATCAAATCTGTCATGGTTCCCCCTGCCATCTGCGACACGGAGTACACACCAGGAATCGGATATAAACAGCCGGAGATCCGCTTCGCGACGACTGCACACATCACTCGTGACAGCAATATAACAGCACAGTGTAACCGCTTGCACAAAATGCTGTTTCTTTTGTGTATGAGATCACAACCTTTGAATATGCTGCTGGCAGATATGACGCGCTCCGCTTACCGTAATCACATTCGGTGTAACCGTTACACTTCTGACCGCTTTCCCGAGGGAGTAGCCGAAGGGCAAGCCTGGCGAGGTGTACCGGAACAGCATACCGAAGCTCAGGGGACAGAAGTAAAAGTTCATTATTAATCAGTGTGTTGGCCTAGCCATCCATGCCTGGCAACGAAACAGGTTGCCGCACCCGTGAGGGGGCGCAGTGACCTGGTAGCCAGAAGGTCATGGCGGTGTGGGGGACACGAGTGAAATGATTACACACATCGGCTTGCAGCGCGGCAGTCCATGCGACTCAACAGCCACTCCTTCTTGAACAGGGACAAGGATAAAAGATGAAAATCAATAAATTAACAGCGTTGGTCATGTTGTCATTGGGGGCGAGCAGCCTGCTGGGCCAGGCGGTGATGGCGGCCGAGGGTGAGCTGCTGATATGGGAGGACATCAAGAAGTCCAATGGCATCGAGGATGCGATCAAGGCATTCGAAGCCCAGCACAAGGTCAAAGTGAAGATCCTGGAGATGCCGTACGCGCAGCAGATCGAGAAGCTGCGGCTGGATGGCCCGGCGGGCATAGGTCCCGATGTGCTGGTATTGCCCCATGATCAGGTCGGTGGTGCCGTGGTGCAGGGGCTGTTGTCCGAACTCAAGGTGGATGCCAAGTACATGGACAGCTTCACCAAGCCGGCGGTGGATGCCCAGACCTATGAAGGCAAGCTGTACGGCATTCCCAAAGCGGTCGAGACCATAGTGCTGGTCTATAACAAGGATGTGTTGCCAAAAGCGCCGGAGACCTTCGATGACCTGATCAAGGTTTCCAAGGAACAGCGTGCCGCCAATAAATACGGTCTCCTGGCCAAGTTTGACGAAATTTATTACTCGTATGGCGTCGTGGCCGGCATGGGGGGATATATTTTCGGCCAGAATGCCGATGGTTCCCTGAATGTGAATGATATCGGCCTGGCCAATCAGGGCACGGTTGATGGCGTCACCTTCCTCAAGTCCTTCTATGCCGATGGTTTGTTCCCGGCCGGGATCGTCGGTGAGACGGGGGCCAATGCCATCGATTCCCTCTTCACCGAGAAAAAAGCCGCCGCCGTGATCACCGGTCCCTGGGCATTCAAGCCTTATCAGGATGCCGGTGTGAATTATGGCGTGGCACCCTTGCCGACACTGCCAAATGGCGAGCACATGCGCTCTTTCCTGGGCGTAAAAGGGTATAGCGTATCCACTTATTCTACCCAGAAAGAGCTGGCCCAGCAATTTATCGAATTTATCAACCAGCCTGAATACGCCAAGATCCGTTTCGAGAAGACAGGGGAAATTCCTCCCGTCAAGGCGTTGATCGATGATCCCGTTATCAAGGGTGATGAGAAGGCGCGGGCCGTCGCCATTCAGGCCGGCTATGCCGTGCCCATGCCCAGCGTGCCGGAAATGCAGGAAGTCTGGACCCCCTCCAATAGCGCCCTGCAATTGAGCGTGACCGGCAAGCAGGATGTCAAGGCTGCACTGGATGGTGCCGTTAAAACCATCAATATGCAGATTGAGGCAAACCACGCCAATCGGGATTAACGATACGCAGGGGTTACGCCTTGCCTGCATGGGTAGCATTCAGCTGCTTGATGCTACCCATGTTTATTTAAGGATAGGAGGTTGATTGTGGTTGTCGATTCCAGCGAAATCGCACAGGTTGGTTTAAAAACCCAGCACGCCAAGATTGCGGCATTATTATCCCTGATCCCGGGCTTTGGTCAGTTTTATAATAAGCAGTTTGTCAAAGGTGCGCTGTTCTTTATCGTCATGTCTTGTTTCCTTGGCGTATTCAACGACTTCTTACAGCAAGGATTTTGGGGACTGTTTACCCTGGGGAGCGAGTTGCCGCGAGATAACTCAGTGTTTCTCCTGGCCAAAGGGGTGATCAGTGTCTTGATTGCCACCTTTGGTGTGGGTATCTATTACTGGGGGATCCGCGATGCTTACCTCTGTGGTGAAAAGCGGGATCAGGGTCATGGGCTGTCTGGAATAAGGAAGCAATATCAGCTCTTGCTGAGTGAAGGCTTCCCTTATCTGATGATCACCCCGGGTTTTATTCTGCTGGTCTTCGTGGTGGTCTTTCCCATCATATTTGGCTTCTCTATTGCCTTTACCAACTACGATCTGTACCACACCCCACCCGCCAAGCTGGTTGACTGGGTGGGATTGAAGAACTTCTTCAATATATTTCGCCTGGATCTGTGGCGCTCCACCTTGCTGGATGTCTTGCAGTGGACCGTGATCTGGACCCTGATTGCGACCACGCTGCAATGTTCCGTTGGGGTGATGCTGGCGATACTGGTCAACCAGAAAGATCTTAAATTCAAGGCACTGATCCGTACCATCTTGATCCTGCCATGGGCCGTGCCTGGGTTTGTCACCATTCTGGTGTTTGCCGGCATGTTCAATGAGACCTTCGGGGTCATCAACAATGGCATTCTGGCCTCACTGGGCATTGAGCCCAAGCAATGGATGACGGACCCCTTCTGGACCAAGACAGCCCTTATCCTGATGCAGACCTGGCTGGGTTTCCCATTTGTCTTCGCCATGACCACAGGGGTGTTGCAGGCGATTCCGGACGACTTGTATGAGGCCGCAACCATAGATGGTGCCAATGCCTGGCATAAGCTGACCACGATTACCTTGCCCTTGGTGCTGTATTCGATTGCGCCGATTTTGATTACCCAATACACCTTCAACTTTAATAACTTCAACATTATTTATCTGTTCAATAATGGTGGCCCGGCGGTCATTGGATCCAACGCGGGTGGTACGGATATTCTGGTTTCCTGGATTTACAAGTTGACCATGTCTTCATCCCAATATGCCATTGCGGCCAGCATCACTATTTTGCTGTCCATCTTCGTGGTTGGTATCGCGCTGTGGCAATTTCGCGCAACCAACTCCTTCAAGCAAGATGATATGGCCTAAGGAGAGCGGGAATATGAGCGTCAAACACAGCGTTAAAAAGAGTAACTTCATTCGGCTGGGCATCAGTTATGGGCTGCTGCTGCTGGTGGCGGTGATCATCATCTACCCCCTGGTCTGGACGGTGGGGGCTTCCCTGAACCCGGGCAGCAGCCTGCTCAATACCTCGATCATGCCCGAGAATCTGTCGTTCCTGCATTATCAGGAGCTGTTCGATGGCCGGATTGACTATGCCGCCTGGTATTGGAACTCCATGAAGATCAGCTTCCTGACCATGGTGCTCACCCTGATCAGTGTCAGCTTTACCGCCTATGCCTTCTCGCGTTTCCGTTTCCGCGGGCGCCAGAATGGACTGATGCTGTTTCTGCTGCTGCAGATGGTGCCCCAGTTCTCTGCCCTGATCGCCATCTTCGTGCTGGCGCAGATGCTGGGCCTGATCAACAGCCACCTGGCGCTGGTGCTGGTCTATGTGGGGGGCATGATCCCCATGAACACCTATCTGATGAAGGGTTACCTGGATGCCATCCCCAAGGATCTGGACGAGTCGGCGCGGATGGACGGTGCGGGCAACTTCCGCATCTTCATCGAGATCATCATGCCACTCTCCAAGCCCATCCTGGCGGTGGTGGCCCTGTTCTCCTTCACCGGCCCGCTCGGTGATTTCATCCTGGCCAGTACCATCTTGCGTACCCCGGATCAATTCACCCTGCCCATCGGGCTCTACAACCTGGTCGCCCAGAAGATGGGGGCCAGCTACACCACCTATGCGGCCGGTGCCGTGCTCATCGCCGTGCCCGTCGCCATCCTCTATCTCTCACTGCAGAAGTACTTTGTTTCCGGCCTGACCGCGGGTGGAACCAAGGGCTAATCACACAGGATCCCAATGATGAAATTACGACACAGTTTATTGGTGGCGGCCATGCTGGCCACCGGATTGACCATGGTTTCCCCCTCGGTACTGGCGGCTGAAACGGTGCAGATCCAGCCGGTCAAGGTGGCGGCCGACTTTATCAAGGGGGCGGATGTCTCCATGCTGGCGGAGGTGGAGAAGCACGGAGGCAAGTTCTTCGACGAACATGGCAACCCGCAGGATGCCATGGGGATCCTGAAGGCGAATGGCTTCAACTACATCCGCCTGCGCCTGTGGGTCGACCCCAAGGATGCCGATGGCAAGCCTTACGGTGGTGGCAACAATGATCTGGCGACCACCATAGCACTGGCCCAGCGGGCCAAGGCCAATGGCATGAAGTTCCTGCTCGATTACCACTACAGCGATTTCTGGACCGATCCGGCCCGGCAGAACAAGCCCAAGGCCTGGGCCACCATGAATATCGACCAGCTGACCGAGGCCGTGTATCAGCACACCAAGCACACCATTGATGCCTTTGCCAAGGCGGGGGTGCTGCCTGACATGGTGCAGGTGGGCAACGAGATCAACGGCGGCATGCTGTGGCCGGAAGGCAAGAGCTGGGGTCAGAACGGCGGCGAATTCGATCGGCTGGCTGGCCTGCTGAATGCGGGGATCAAGGCGGTCAAGGAGCATGGGGATCAGATAAAAATCATGCTGCACCTGGCGGAGGGGACCAAGAATGACACCTTCATCTGGTGGTTCGACGAGATAACCAGGCGCAAGGTGCCGTTCGATATCATAGGCCTCTCCTACTACATCTACTGGAACGGCCCCATGAGCGCCCTCCAGTTCAATATGGACGACATCAGCAAGCGCTATGGCAAGGATCTGATCGTGGTCGAGGCCGCCTACGGCTACACCACGGACAACTGCGACAACGCCGAGAACACCTTCACCTCGAAGGAGGCCGAGGACGCCGGCTATCCCGCCACAGTGCAGGGCCAGGCCAACTATCTCCACGATCTGCTGCAGGTCGTCAGCAAGGTGCCGGAAGGGCGCGGCAAGGGGGTCTTCTACTGGGAGCCGGCCTGGCTGCCCACCCCCGGCGCCACCTGGGCCACCAAGGCGGGCATGAAATACAACGACGATGACTGGAAAGAGGGCAATGCCCGCGAGAACCAGTCGCTGTTTGATTGTCAGGGCAAGGTGTTGCCCTCCATCAAGGCGTTCAACTAATCACCCATGATCGGCGGGCCTGTGTGCCCGCCGGCGATGATGTCCATTACATGGAGAGATGTCATGTTCACGTTTTCCCCCCTGAGCAGCAAGGTACCCGTCCTGTTGCACGGTGCCGACTACAACCCTGATCAATGGCTCGACGATCCTGCCGTGCTGGCCAAAGACATCGAGATGATGAAGCAGACCCGCAGCAACGTGATGTCGGTCGGCATCTTCAGCTGGTCGGGTCTGGAGCCCGAAGAGGGGCGTTACGAATTTGGCTGGCTGGATAGGGTGCTCGATACGCTCTACGCCAACGGCATCTATACCTTCCTGGCCACCCCGAGCGGGGCGCGTCCCGCCTGGTTGTCACAGGCCTATCCCGAGGTGCTGCGCACCGACAAAAACCGGGTCAAGGCGTTGCACGGTGGTCGCCACAACCACTGCATGAGCTCCCCCGTCTATCGGGACAAGGTGCGCCAGATCAACGGTGCCCTGGCCAAGCGCTACGCCAACCACCCCGGTGTCATCGCCTGGCACGTCTCCAACGAATACGGTGGCGAGTGTCATTGCGAGTTGTGCCAGCATCGGTTTCGCGACTGGCTCAAGGCCCGCTACGGCACGCTGGATGCCTTGAACAAGGCGTGGTGGAGCACCTTCTGGAGCCACACCTTCACCGATTGGCAGCAGATAGCGTCCCCATCCCCCATCGGCGAGAGCACCATTCATGGCCTGAATCTGGACTGGAAGCGGTTCAACACCGCCCAGGTCAGCGACTTCTGCGCCGCCGAGATAGCCCCCCTGAAGGCGGAAAACCCGGCGCTGCCCGCGACCACCAACTTCATGGAGTACTTCTACGACTATGACTACTGGCAGCTGGCCAAGGTGATCGACTTCATCTCCTGGGACAGCTATCCCCTCTGGCACAATGCCGAGGATGACTGCACCCTGGCGGCCTATACCGCCATGTACCATGACCTGATGCGCACCCTGAAAGGGGGAAAACCCTTCTACTTGATGGAGTCCACCCCCAGCCTGACCAACTGGCAACCCATCAGCAAGCTCAAGAAGCCGGGCATGCACATCCTCTCGTCCCTGCAGGCGGTGGCCCACGGCTCCGATTCGGTGCAGTACTTCCAGTGGCGCAAGAGCCGGGGCTCGGTGGAGAAATTCCATGGCGCCGTGGTGGATCACGTCGGCCATCTCGATACCCGGGTTGGCCGCGAGGTACAGGCGCTGGGCGATATCTTGAGCCAGATCTCCGCCGTGGCGGGCAGCCGGGTGGAGGCCAGGGTCGCCATCATTTTTGACTGGGAGAGCCGATGGGCCATGGACAACGCCCAGGGGCCCCGCAATGCCGGTCTCTTCTACGAGAAGACGGTGGCCGAACACTATCGCGCCTTCTGGGAGCAGGGGGTGGCGGTGGATGTGATCAATGCCGACTGCGATCTGAGCCCCTACTCGCTGGTCATCGCCCCCATGCTCTACATGGTGCGCGACGGCTTCGCCGAACGGGTCGATGGCTTTGTCCAGGCGGGGGGGCGCTTCGTGACCACCTACTGGTCCGGTATCGTCAACGAGACGGATCTCTGCCATCTCGGCGGCTTCCCCGGACCATTGCGGCCCGTGCTCGGGATCTGGGCCGAAGAGATCGACAGCCTCTATGACCATGAGCGCAACGCCATCAGCGGCCTGGCGGGTAACGCGCTGGGGCTGACGGGCCCCTATGAGGTGACTCATCTGTGCGATCTCATTCACCTGGAGGGGGCCCGGGCCCTGGCGAGCTATGACGGCGACTTCTATGCCGGTCGCCCGGCGGTGACGGTCAACGACCATGGCAAGGGGCAGGCTTACTACATCGCCTCGCGCAACGATCTGGCGTTCCAGCGCGACTTCTTTGGCAAGCTGATTGAGGAGCTGGCCCTGCCACGGGCCCTGGCCACCGAGCTGCCGCCGGGGATCACCGCCCAGCGCCGCACCGATGGGAAGCAGGAGTTTATCTTCCTGCAGAACTACACCGGCGAGGCCAGCGTGGTATCGCTGCCAGCGGCCTATACGGAGATGGGCTCCGGCCAGACCTTGATCGGAGAACTTGCCCTGGCGGCCTATGGCTGCCGGGTCTTGAGTCGTCAGCTTTAGTGAACCCTGAGCCCGTGCAGACGGGCTCTCTTATCGCATCCCGGTGCATGAACCGCGGGTAAAAGAGGGAGACAAGCATGGTATCCATGCACGATTTCAAGCGTCTGTTTGGCCTGGCGCTGGGCCACAAGCCGCAACAGGAGATGGCGCAGGCCGCCGAACCCGGGCTGGACGAGGAGGGGATCCGGCAACTGGTGGCGGCATTTGGTGGCAGAGAGAACATAGCGTCGTTCGATGCCTGCCTGACCCGGCTCAGGGTCAAGGTCAAGGCGCTCTCGTCGGTGAACAGCGACGCGTTGCAACAGCTGGGCGCCATCGGCGTCATCATCATAGGGCAGGAGGTGCAGGCCATCTTCGGCAAGCGCTCCGACAATTTGCGCCGGGATCTCGCGACCTGGTTTGAATAATGGGAACCGGCGCCGTGAGCGCCGGCTCCTGTGGATCGCCCATGGCTTGCCGGTGCCCGCCCGTCACAGGGAGCATGGGGCACCGAATGTGGCGACGATGCGGCACATGGCCCTCAATATGCTGCGGCAGGAAGAGAGTAAGGAGGCCAGTCGCAGGCGCAAGCAGAAGATGGCGGCGATGAAGAGCGCCTCTCTGAAACAAGTCATATTGGCTGGCATCCATGGCGCGAACAAAAACGGAGCATGTCTGTGGTTGCCCTGATGTATGAGGATCTCGGCAAGCATGTTATTTATATTGGATCGTATAAATCAATTTGCCGTGTGCCCGGCCTGGCGCCACTTTATCCTCTATTTTGATATAGCGAGCATACAGAGGAATATTGATGAAGTGTGAACCATAACGGGTATCGGCAGACCACTGCTCTGTCCAAGCATGCTCCAATCTGTCACGTGAAATCTGAATGCCAATCCCCGAGGCCCCCCCTTCATCTAATGACATGATGCCACGTTCTGCATCTATCAGACCGTTCACGGCATCGATGTTCACACTGTATTGATTCGAGCTATCCATGGCCATCTGGTTGCCGGCACTGAAAGTAATGTGATGGGAATATTCAAAAGGAGCATCACAGATCAGATTGATACTGGCATCAACCCATTCGGTGTTGTTTCTTTTTTGCGATGAAAAATACTGCATTGAATATGATCCCATCTGTACCTCATTGCTTTCAGCGAAGCAGGTGGGGACCACATAGCTTATCTGCCCTGAGAGTGACATCCTCGCAAGCTCGACAGATTGTCCATCGATATACTCACCACTACTCGATTGAGTGGCATAAATAATAATGCTGGGGAATGACGATGCATCCAGCATCCCCCCAAGTGCCTCACCGTTTATCTTGATGAGTTTGACGGTGACATCGATGGTGTTCGCTGAGTCGGACACGTAATGATAGACATGTTTATCGCCAAGGACATTTCCGCCATGAAAGTCAATGCTGATACCGAGACTGTCAATGTTTGTGGCATAAATTGAGGCGCCATTCTCGTTCACCATTGGGCCTGTGCCACCATCCAGCTTGGCGACGAGATAATACTGCGCTGAGTCACAGTTAAACTGGACTGCTGGAGTAGAAAATGTGATGACCATGGGGTTTTCACTGACGCCACTCGGGGACATAGTGCTAAAAGGAAGTGGATGGATTATCTCCTGGTAGGGGGATATGGCCTCACATGCCCCACAAGCCATATTGATGCCAAGCAATGGCAGCGTCGACAAAATGAGAAAAAGATAAGCCTTTTTAATCATGCATTTAAACATCAGTGTCTCTCTATTTTGTCTGAGGCATGCAATGAAGAGTGACCTCTGCAAATCGATCTGGGTTGATCAACTGTTCACCTGTCAGGTGATAGGGCAGGGTACAGCGCTGTCCGGCATCCTGTATGCTAAGCACGCCAGCCAATTGCGCTACCCGAGAAAATACCTGCTGGCCCTGCCCGACATAGCCGACAATATTTTTCTCCGAATCATACACTTCGGCTCCAAATGGGAGAGGGGATTCGCTGCCCGCTATATTGATGATCAAAGGATACCCATAATGAGTTGGATAAGATAACTTGACCAGGGCGCCATCGAGGGGTGCAACCTTCAATGATGTACTCTCTATTTCAACCCCAATGGAACTTCCTTTCGGATCAATTCTGATGTCATTGAGCTGATAGGGATTTAAATGGGGAATGAGAGCATAACCATGGCGATCTATATTGACACCGCTATAGTTACTTACCTTTGCCCCTTCAGCCCCTTTTGCTTCTGCCAGTGCAAAGGTATTCCCTTGATAAGGTGATGAGGTCAATCCATCACTATGGCCAACGATGGTACCGTTCATCCCAGCCGAAGCACTGTAATAATTGGCGGCGGCGCCTAAAGATACATTGAGTGATGTTGAATCCGTTCTTATCCTAGCATTCGCACTTGCACTGCTCCCTTCTCCATGGCTATTGGTTGTCCCCGATACGCCATAGTTAATATGGCGATCTTCCCCAGTAATACCGCTGACACCGGTTCTGACGCTATGCTGACCATTGCTTTTTCTTTCGTAGCCGACATAGCCGCTTGCGCTATTCATTCCCCAAGAAAGTGGAAAGTTAACATTCAAAGAGATGGTGTCCTGATTTTGTCCATTAGCCGTTTTACTCCGTCCTGCATTGATCCTATAGGTCATCTGGTGAATGTCATTGCTGTATCCAATTTGATATTGAGCGTCCACATCCGGACTAAGCCAATAATTCTGTACCGATGAGCTGACATAGAACTGCCCCCAACCAAGGGGGAGTCCTTGGGTGGCACTCAATATGTAGCGACTCTTGCTGCGTACGGATTGGTCTATGTCCACGCCACGAACGATGGCCTCACGCGCAGACATTGCCGTCATATAATCCATGTATCTTTGGGTGGGAAACTGGTACGTGGCGAGCGTGAAATTGGTGTGAGTGGCCGCAATGTTTTTATTGTAACCAAAGCGGTAACTTTCCCCGCGCCATGTCTCTTGGAGGTGTCCATCACGGCCGAGATCTGTCTTGGCGTGTGTCACATCAGCACTCAATACACCAAATTCCGTCGCAATACCCAACCCACCCTGAGCAGAGAGATAGTGTTCGCTACCTTGAACGCCGGCATATCCGGTCAGCCAGTTATTAATGCCATGCTGCCATGTCGCTTGCCATAACGAGGGCGATGCAGCGATGCTGGGCGTATCGAGTTTACCGAGTGAGATCTCAACTTGAGCTTGTCCCGGTCGTTGCAATTTTCTGGCGGCGGTATAAGGCACTTGGAAGTGCTGTTCACTTCCATCTGCCTCATATATGGTGACATCCAAGTCGCCACCATAACCAGCAGGAGTCAGATCATCAATGATAAAGGCCCCTGGGCTGACAGTGGTTTGGTAAATCATGCTCCCAGATTGCCGAACGGTGACTCGAGCGTTGGTATTGGCGATGCCATGAATTTCTGGTGCGTAGCCACGGCGTGATATTGGCTCCATTCTCTCATCGGTATTAAATTTTACCCCTGAAATTTTCAATGTATCAAACATCTCACCCGATGTGTGGATTTGCCCCACCGACATCCGGCCTTTTATTTCGGGAATATCACGCTGGAGATACGTATTCAAGGATTGATAGCTACTATCATTGTGACTGTTTTTTGTCCAGTTCCCGTTATGGCGTAAAAACCAGTTGTCGATATTCAACCCACTAGTATTGCTCGCATAAATACTCGTTTGTTGATGACCACTGGACTTGCTCTGATAGGCGTTCACGTTATAGCCGAATAATAATGCCGGGATACCGGCATCCCATGACTCCGGTGATACATAACCACTCTTTGCTCTGTCTTCATAGATTTGTGGCACATTGATATGCAGTGTCTGGGTATTGCTGTCGAAATGCACACTGGCCCCAGGGATCAGCGCGGTGAGATCGGGGCATGTATCCGGTTCATCAATGATATCGTTCAGCCCCAATGCTCCATACTTGATGGGCAGCAGTCGTAGCTGCTCATGACTCAGGCAGGGGACACCAAGGTTATTTTCACGATCGATAAACAGAATATCCTGATTGAAGATGGACTTATCATTAAAATAGACGTGAACACGATGGCGACCAGGCACCTGGCTGGCTTGCCGAGAGAAACGCGAAAGATCCGGAAGCGAGTCTTCATTGAGCCTTAGAAAGGAGGCATCAAATTCAAACTCGTCCTGCGTAGCGGAGTGAGCCTTTAATGTAAGAATGCAAAGTATCGATACAGTAAATAACTTCATATTTTCCAAAAATGATACTCCAATCGCAAGCGCGATCTTTAAAATGCATTAATCAACCGTAAAATCTTTTTTTCTAATTGCCCCGTAATCATCAATCCATTCGGCCTTGACTGTTTTTCCATGAGCCGTCTTGATGTCATCAACAGTCAGGTTTCCAAAGGGGGGGAGCATGTCGACATTCACCTTTTGTCCATCTATCGATACGCGATAAAGTGAAATGTAATGTGGGGATGGATTACCGATGGTCATGCCTTGAGCGCTCAGCTTCCAAGTCAGTGAGTGTGGTGCCATTGCGGCTGTTTTCTTCAGCGCCTCCGGGCGCCAGAAAAACTTCAAGCGCGAACGAATCGCGAACTGGAGGTAGTTTGCATCCGTCATCTCTCCCTTTGGGCGGCTCGGTATTTCGAGCACATTTAGCCAAAAAAGAGATTCCCTATCCTGAGGCAGTGCAGATGTCGTGGTGGAAATAATACGTAGCGATTGTGCCTTTCCTGCATCGAGGCGATTAATCGGTGGGGTAAGAATAAAGGGAGTCTTGATGGTGTCCGGGGCCGAGTTTTTATCACCTATATCCAGCCAACTTTGAATCAACACTGGTTTTTTACCATCATTGGTTACCTGGACGGTAATTTCTCTTTCATTTGCTGGGTAAATGATCCTGGTGCCATTAATGACGACGCCAGCGTGGGCTGGTGTCAAGAGTAGAAACAACAAAAGTGACAAGATGTATCTGACGGTGTGGTGAGGCATACCTATATGTCCTGTATATGTCATCATTAATAAGTGGGAGGTATGCCCTCCCACTATGCATATTATTGATAGGTCAAGTTGTAAGTGACTTGAGCACTCACTTCACCCGGGGTCAACGCATCGGCGTCTTCTACATAGTATTGAACTGTGTAGTTGTAGCTCTGTTCAGCAGACTCACCGCCTGCGAATTCAAAGGTGTTGGATATATAGGTATTGACATCTACGGGGTTGTTATCGCCGTCACGCAGTATCAAAGACACGCCATCTGCGCCATCGGGCGCGGTATTGGTCAGGCGGCCTCCGGTCTCGGTGGTATTAACGGTCTCGTCAAAGCTGATGGCTACATTAGCCTCGGAGCCACTGCAATCGAGTCTAAGAGAGAATGCTTCAGTTCCACTTTCGCTACCATTTGCACCCAGGTTTCTCATTTGCACACTTGGCAGGGTAATGGTTGCAGCACCAGAGTCATCATTGCCAACGAAAACGTTGCAGGTGGTGTCTGTGATTTCACCAACAAAGTCAATTGTTCCAGTCTCAGCGGCAATGGCATTACCGGAGAGCATGAGAACACTGATCATCGAGGAAAGAAGAATGCTCTTGCGGGGCATGATATAGATCTCCATTATGGCTTGAATCACTTATTATTAAGCAGTTTATTACGCAACAGAACCGAGTAGACCGGTTGTCTGCCCTGCTGTTGTGCATTATTAAATCAGCCTTTGGTATAGCAAGCTTCATCCTTTATCCACATACAACAGGCCATATTCTGTCCGAGCACAATAACGTAAATGGTGGTCAATAGCTTTTTGTATTGGAAGTGATGTGTTTTATAGGTTTATTGTCTTTGTTTTCGTGTTTTTACAGAGTTAATATCTTGATTTGGCTGTTTATATAGCACCAAGTATGTCCGCGTTGCTACACTGTAGAAGTATATGCTCACAGCGAGACTGAACGAGATTCATACGTGTGAGAGTTACCAATGATATCGAAACGTTTGCGGGGTCGTGGATGAACTATGTAATTGACATGAGGGTACGCTATCGTCCAAATGATGGCGTCCTCTGGCTTGTTGATGATGACAGCTCAGCCATTACGCTGACGGTGATGATGAACCGTTTATTTCTTTTTCTTCTGGAGCGCAGAGGCTCCACCATCACCAGGGATGAGATCCTCGCCGAGGTGTGGGACGCATGGGGATTGCGTTCTTCCAATAACACGTTGAACAAATATATATCCGAGTTAAGAAGAATGTTCAGTGTCTTTGGCGTGTCGTCCGAGTTAATCGTTACCGTGCCTCGGGTTGGATATATGTTTAATGGAGATGTCGATGTTCAGTCTGACGGGGGATCATCCCTGTCCAAGATGACACGAGAGAAAGATGATGGCGAGCGAAAGACAAGGAAGGCCTGGAAGAAACTAATGTTATTGCTTGTGGCTGGACTCTTTATGGTGGCCAATTATCTCCTGTTTTCGGTTGCATCAAATTCGAATACTATCCCGAAGAAGCAGAGTGCAACACCGAAAGAGTATATTTTTTCATTTGATGGATGCCCTGTATACACAGTGAGAAAAAATGCAATTACATTATCCGGCAGTCGAGAGGCATTTTTTATTGAACTGTTGAGATCCAAGGGTATGACATGTCATGCCGGTGAATCGTTTTTACTCACGCCATCGGATGCCTATCTGTATACCCACCGTGGCCGTGTTTTTATTGCCCGGTGCGCTAAAGATGATAAAGCACAGCACTTTTCATCATGCATGAACTACTATTGGAGTGGTGATGAGAGTCAATGATAAATGGTTTAATTTGTTCTTGGTAAGTGTAATTTGTCAGGTTGCTTTATTTTCATGTCTCTATTTTTGGCAGGGTAGTGATAAAGAAAAAGGAGTGAGCATCAGCTGCTCATCATCATTAGAGATGTTGCATGATGTTCCGGTATTTCTGGCCCGCATCGATGTCGCATTTCGTCTCCTAGAGAACTTCACGGGCCAGATTAATTTCTCTGGCAATGTCGCTATGGATGGTGAGAAGTATGTGATCTCTCGCTTGATGACGTTCAGTTATGAATTTAACTCCGCGGGTGAGATTACCATTGCTGATGTGGCATTTATTAAGAATGCACGGGATAACATAAGGGATGAAATTTTTAGGAATCACATCATTTACATCCCCAAAAAAGGGCGTTTTTATATGAAGGTCAGTATGGTCAATGGCGCATACCTGATAGAAAATTCGCATTCACCCATGTTGTTGTGTGTCGATAAAAAGCTTGAATAATGAAGCATGGCGCACCGATGTATTGCCCTATGGGTACAGGTCCAGGTTGTGTTCTCAACGCGTTCAAATGTCAGGCGCCGCAATTTACGGTCATGAGCAGGGCCCCTAAATAGGCCAATTCAGGTAGTTTTGAAGTGAATGGATGCAGTATTTCTGGAAGGATTGCGCCCCATAAAATGGACAGATCGTTTTTCAACCACGTTAGGAACACCGCCTCGTCATCACCTGACATCGGCCTCAAACCGGCGCCTTGGCCAAGCTCTCCTGCTCCTACAGCCTGGTGGAGCCTGGCAAACTGCCAAGCCTGGTCAAGCCCAGCGCGGGGGTGGGCAAGATGTAACGGCAAGATGTAACGGGTCCTGAATGGACTGGCCCCGTCGGCAGGAGGCAGAGGGCGGTCAAGTGTCTTGCCCCATCACGCCGGTTTTGATGGGGCAGCTTGTCTGATCGCCCGCCGATGGGCCTTCAGGGACCGCCCATCTGGATTCAGCCCGGCTGATCGGCCAGGGCGGTGAGGGCGACCCCCTTGTCACAATACATGGCCCTGTCCGCCTGGATGAGCCATTGCTCCGCGCTCCAGCCGCGCTGATAGTGGCTGACGCCGATACTGATCCCCACTCCCATGGCATGGCCATCCACGTCGAACGGAGCCGACATGGCGAGCCGGATCACCTCGGCTACATCATGGGCCTGTTTGGGGCTGTAGCCCGGCAGCAGCAGGATGAATTCGTCCCCCGCCAGGCGGGCGAAGAAGCACTGGTGGGCGATGGCATCCTCTATTCGCCGGGCCAGCTGGCAGAGGATGGCATCCCCCTGGCTGTGGCCGAAGTTGTCATTGATGCGTTTGAAGTCGTCGAGATCGCAAAACAGCAGGCAGCCGGGGGAGGGCTGGGCTATCTGCTGGCGCAGCTTGTTCATCAGGCTGAGGCGATTGGGCAGACCGGTGAGGGGATCGCGCTGGGCGAGCTGCATGATCTCCTGCTCGCGCTGCTTGCGCAGGGCAACTTCCCGGCTCAGGCGCTCGTTGCACAACCAGAGGTAGAGGGCCAGCACCAGGATCAGGGCGCTGGCGGCCAGGCTCAGCATGAACCAGGGTCGCCAGAATACCCACTGCGCCGAGGGGGCATGGTAGAGAAAGTTGGCCAGGGAGACGCCGTGCTTGATGAGCCCTATCTCCACCAACTGGTTGAGGATGTGCTCGAAGCGGGCCGGGTTCATGTAACCAATCTCCACGTAGAGCGGCTGTATCATCTCCTTGCTCACCTGCAGCTCGTACTCCATGTGGGCCTGAGAGCGGTTGACCCCGTACTGTTCGCGCAGCAGGCTGATCGCCTCCTGGGGATGGGCCAGGGCATACTGCCAGCCCCGCAGGCTGGCGGCGCGAAAGCGTTCGACCCGATCCGGGTGCCTGGCCTGATTGGTCTGGGTGGTGAACAGGATGTCGCTGTAAAAGTCCACCCCGTAGTTGCGTGGGCTGATGACGGAGACGGGCACTCCCAGCTCCTCCAGATAGAAGGGCTCGTTGCTGAGATAGGCGTTGAAGATATCGACCCGCCGCTCCAGCAGATCGTGGATGTTGACCGAGGTCTGCAGCGGGATCAGCTCGTCCTCGCGGATCCCCTGATAGAAGAGGGTGGCCAGCAGCTCGGCATCCTGATGCTCCGGGAACATCATTATCCGTTTGCCCCGCATGTCGGCAAGGGTGAGAATATTGCTGTCGCGCCGGGCGAGGAAGACGGAAGGGGAGTGCTGGAAGATGGCGGCCAGCGCCAGCAGGGGCTGCCCTTCGGCGAACTGGGTCAGTACCTCGGTATTGCCGACGCCAAAATCGGCGCGCCCGCTCAGCACCTCGGCCACCGGGCTCAGCCCCTTGCCGCCGGGGCGGATCTCCACATCCAGCCCCGCCTCGGCGTAATAGCCCTTGGCCTTGGCCATGTGATAGCCCACGAACTGGGGCTGGTGCAGCCAGCGCAGTTGCAGCACGACCCGGTCGGCGCTCGGGGGCGCCTCTTCGGCGGCTCGGGCCTGCACCTGGGCAAGGAGGTCAAGGCAGAGCAAGAACAAGCAAATCAAGCATCTCATCATCCGTGCGAGTCTTCACATTGTAGCCGGAGGGGTGTTTAAATCGGGCACGTTTGAGTGCCATTGACCGAGAGAATACGCCAAAATGTTGCCAAAGTATCGCATCCTGTCACAGACCGAGCACTTCCTTGTCATCGACAAGGGACCCGGCATCGGCATGCACGACGAGGCGGGGGAACCGGGTCTGGTGAGCCTGGTGCGGGCCGAGACCGGCCTCGCGCTCTACCCCGTGCACCGCCTCGACAAGATGACCTCAGGGCTCTTGCTGCTGGCGCGCACCCCGGAGGCGAACCGGGCCCTCAGCATGGGATTCGCCGAGCGCCAGGTGAGCAAGCAGTATCTGGCGCTGTCGGATCGCAAACCCAAGAAGAAGCAGGGCTGGATCAAGGGCGACATGCAAAAGGGACGCGGCGGCAGCTGGTTGTTGGCCCGTAGCCAGGAAAACCCGGCCATCAGCTGGTTTGATTCCACCCCGGTGCGGGAGGGGCTGCGGCTCTATCGCATCAAGCCCCAGACCGGCAAGACCCACCAGATCCGGGTCGCCATGAAGAGCATTGGCGCCCCCATCCTGGGGGATGAGCGCTACGGCGGCACGGCGGCGGATCGCGGCTATCTGCATGCCTGGCGACTGGCGTTTACCCTGTGGGGCGACGCCTTCGCCTTCGAGTCGGCCCCGGAGCTGGGGGAAGCCTTCACCCCGCCCGAGCTGGCCCAGGCCATCGCCCGGCTCGCCCCCTGACAGCATGCCTGGCGACTGGCGTTTACCCTGTGGGGCGACGCCTTCACCTTCGCGTCGGCCCCGGAGCTGGGGGAAGCCTTCTCCCCGCCCGAGCTGGCCCAGGCCATCGCCCGGCTCGCCCCCTGACTGCATGCCTGGCGACTGGCGTTTACCCTGTGGGGCGACGCCTTCACCTTCGAGTCGGCCCCGGAGCTGGGGGAAGCCTTCACCCCGCCCGAGCTGGCCCAGGCCATCGCCCGGCTCGCCCCCTGACTGCATGCCTGGCGACTGGCGTTTACCCTGTGGGGCGACGCCTTCGCCTTCGAGTCGGCCCCGGAGCTGGGGGAAGCCTTCACCCCGCCCCAGCTGGCCCAGGCCATCGCCCGACTCGCCCCCTGACGGCGACACCCGGCCTTGGCCGGGTTGTAACGAAAAACGGACACCCCCGGGGGCAAGGAGGCCCGTCCCCCCGAGTTGTCATGGCGATGTCACATTTCATTTACATTTTCCGGGGCGCTTTGGCCCAGACCTCTCTCGACCCAGACTCTTCTCTTCCCGCCGCGCCGTGCATCTAATGAAACAAGTTGTTAACACCTTCATTCAACCTGATTTCATGCAAAGGAGTGCACTATGGCGACGACCCAGACCCACAACCCCCTCGGCACCGACGGCTTCGAGTTCGTCGAGTATACGGCGCCGACCGCCGCCGGCATCGCTGCCCTCAAGGCGCTGTTTGTCTCCCTGGGCTTTGCCGAGGTGGCCCGCCACAAGCACAAGCAGTGCTGGCTCTACCGCCAGGGAGACATCAACTTCGTGGTCAATGCCGAACCCCACTCCCAGGCGGAGCAGTTCGCCAGCCTGCACGGGCCCAGCGTGTGCGGCATGGCATTTCGGGTGGAGGATGCGGGCCGTGCCCAGCAATACGCCATCGCCAAGGGGGCCAAGCCCTTCGTCGGCAAGATAGGGCCCATGGAGCTCAACATCCCCGCCATCTACGGCATCGGCGAAAGCACCCTCTCCTTCGTCGACCGCTACGGCGAGCGGGGCTCCATCTATGACGTGGACTTCCTCTTCTACCCCGACTGGCAGGCGCGCATGGCCGAGGTGGATGCGGGGCTCTATGAGATCGATCACCTGACCCACAACGTCCAGCGCGGCAACATGGACCTCTGGTCCAACTTCTACGAGCGGATCGGCAACTTCCGTGAAATCCGCTACTTCGACATCGAAGGCAAGCTGACCGGGCTGCATTCCCGCGCCATGACGGCCCCCTGCGGCAAGATCCGCATCCCCATCAACGAGTCCTCCGACGACAAGTCCCAGATAGAGGAGTACCTGCGTCAGTACAAGGGGGAGGGGATCCAGCACATAGCCCTGGCGTCGAGCGACATCTACCAGACCATCCGCACCCTGCGTGGTCGCGGCACCGGCTTTATGCCCACACCGGACACCTACTACGAGCAGGTAAACAGCCGGGTGGCGGGGCATCAGGAGGATCTGGCGGCGCTGAAAGAACTGCGTATCCTGATCGACGGCTCGCCCACCAAGGACGGCATACTGCTGCAGATCTTCACCGACACCGTCATCGGTCCCGTCTTCTTCGAGATCATCCAGCGCAAGGGCAACGAGGGCTTCGGCGAGGGCAACTTCCAGGCACTGTTTGAATCCATCGAGCTGGATCAGATCCGCCGCGGCGTGCTGAGCGGGGCCGAGCAGGGGGAGAAGAAGGGGGAGCCGAGCGATGCGTAACGGGATGGGCGCTCGTCGGCCTGCATCGATTTCAGGGCGTGACACAGCGATGCGTAACGGGATGGAATTGTGTTGGCCGGTCTCTATTTCATGGGAGGTACACCGCCATGCGTAACTGGATACGTTTCCCCCACCGGGAGGGGACCCACTCCCGCCAGGCCCACGCCGACTTGCCCGAGCAGGCCATCTACGAGCGCGAACTGGGGCGCTCCGGCTTCTTCGGCCCCGCCACCCACATGCACCACAAGCATGCCCCCACCGACTGGAGCCACTGGGAGGGGCCGCTGCGGCCGCGGGCGTTCGACTTGAACCAGCTGCAGGAGGAGGTGAGCTCCCTCTCCCCCTGGGTGATGCCGGATCTGCTCAGCAATCCCCACTGCCGTTACCGGATCTGGCGCCTGACCGAGACAATGCCGTTTCTGGTGCGCAACGCCGACGGCGACGAGCTCTTGTTCATTCACGATGGAAGCGGTGACTTCTTCTGCGACTACGGTCATCTGACCCTGCGGGAGGGGGACTATGTGGTGATCCCCCGGGGCACCATGTGGCGCATCGAGCCCACGGCGCCACTCTTCATCCTGATGATAGAGGCGACGGAGGACAGCTATCAGCTGCCGGACAAGGGGCTGGTGGGCAACCATGCCATCTTCGATCCGGCGGCCCTGGACGTGCCCGCCATCAATGAGCGCTTCCTGGCCCAGCAGGACGAAAACCCCTGGTCGCTGCAGGTCAAGCGCCACGATCGGGTCTCTGTCATCACCTGGCCCTTCAACCCCCTGGATGCCCAGGGCTGGCACGGGGATCTGTGCGTGGTGCGCCTCAACTGGCGTGATATCCGCCCCCTGATGAGCCACCGCTACCACCTGCCGCCCTCGGCCCACTCCACCTTCGTGGCGAGCCGCTTCGTCATCTGCACCTTCGTGCCGCGCCCCATAGAGAGCGATCCCGGCGCGCTGCGGGTGCCCTTCTACCACAGCAACGACGATTTTGACGAGGTGCTCTTCTACCACGCCGGGGACTTCTTCAGCCGGGACAATATCGAGCGGGGCATGGTCACCTTCCATCCCGCCGGCTTCACCCATGGCCCCCATCCCAAGGCGTTTGCGGCGGGCCAGGCCCACGCCAAGACCTTCACCGACGAGGTGGCGGTGATGCTCGACACCCGGGATGCCCTGGCGGTTGGCTCACTGTGCGAGGGGATAGAGAATCCCCACTATGTCTCCAGCTGGCAGCGCCCTGCCGCCACCCCCGGCAAATAAGGAATTCGACATGAAATTGGCAACCTTGAACAATGGCAGGCGCGACGGCGCCCTGGTGGTGGTAAGCCGGGATCTGACCCGGGCTGTGGCCGTGGCCGACATAGCCCCCACCCTGCAAGGGGCGCTGGACGACTGGGCCGAGCTCGCCCCCCGACTGACCGCCGTCTATCAGGCCCTCAACGACGGGGCCTGCCCCGACGCCTTCCCCTTCGATGAGGCCGCCTGCCTCTCGCCGCTGCCTCGCGCCTACCAGTGGCTTGATGGCAGCGCCTACGTCAACCACGTGGAGCTGGTGCGCAAGGCGCGCGGCGCCGAGATGCCGGACAGCTTCTGGCACGATCCCCTGATGTACCAGGGGGGCTCCGACAGCTTCCTCGCCCCCCATGGTCCCATCTGCATGGGGTCGGAGGAGTGGGGCATCGATTTCGAGTCCGAGGTGGCCGTCATCACAGACGACGTGCCCATGGGGGTGAGCCCGCAGGGGGCGGCGAGCCATGTGAAATTGCTGATGCTGGTCAACGATGTGAGCCTGCGCAACCTCATTCCCGGGGAGCTGGCCAAGGGTTTTGGCTTCTTCCAGTCCAAGCCGTCGAGCGCCTTCTCGCCGTTGGCCATCACCCCGGACGAGCTGGGGGAGGCGTGGCAGGATGGCAAGGTGCATCTGCCCCTGGTGACCCACCTCAACGGCGCCCTGTTCGGAGAGCCGGATGCGGGGGTGGACATGACCTTCAACTTCTTCGAGCTGATGGCCCACGCCGCGAGGACGAGGCCACTGGCCGCCGGCACCATCATAGGGTCGGGCACCGTCTCCAACTACGACAGAAGCCGGGGCTCCTCCTGCCTCGCCGAACGGCGGATGCTGGAAATTATCGAGTCAGGTCAAGCCACTACACCCTTTCTGCGCTTTGGTGATACAGTGTCCATCGCGATGCAGGATCGCAACGGATTGGCACTGTTTGGGACCATTTCTCAACGGGTCACCCAGGCGGAGTAGGGCAGCGGCGGGGAGACAGGCTCGCCAGAACAGGGACAGATTATGTTGCAGTTGTTTGGATATTGGCGGTCGTCGGCCAGCTATCGGGTCCGGATCCTGATGCAGCTCAAGGGGCTCGACTATGAGTTCCACCCGGTCAACTTGAGGCTGGGCGAGCAGCATGAGAAGGGGTATCACAGGATCAATCCCCAGGGGCTGGTGCCGTTTCTCATCGATGGGGATGTGCAGCTGGGGCAGTCGGTGGCCATCATGGAGTACCTCGACGAGGCCTATCCCGCCTATCCGCTGATGCCCTCGGCCGCCCAGGCGCGGGCCCGGGTGCGTCAGATAGTCAACATGATTGCCTGCGACACTCATCCCCTCGACAACCTGCGGGTGCTCAACTATCTGGAGCAGACGCTGGGGGTGGATCAGCCCCGCAGGGAGGCCTGGTATCGTCACTGGATTGACGAGACGTTCCGGGCCCTGGAGCCCCTGCTGATGACCACGGCCGGTGTCTATTGCGTCGGCAACGAGGTGACCCTGGCGGACTGCATGCTGGTGCCCCAGGTCTACAACGCTCGCCGTTATCAGATGAGCCTGGAGGAGTATCCCACCATCAATCGCATCGTCGCCAATTGCGAGCAGTTGCAGGCCTTCGTCAGGGCGGCCCCTGAGCGCCAGCCGGATGCGTCATAGCCCTGTTGGCCAGAGACACAGAGAGACACAGCCCCCGCATCGCGGGGGCTGTTTCATTGGGAGCAGGATAACGCCCGCCGGCTGGTGTCGCGGGGGTCGTTTCGTCTGGGGCAGGGGCGCTAGTCTGGCGTGCCTGTGTCCGCCTCTTGGTTGGCGCGGACCTGGCCGAGCAGGATGGCCTCGTCGGTGGCGTCGTAGATCATGACCCCGAGGTGGCTGACCTGACCGCCGAAATCGGCCAGGGGGACCAGGGTCAGGTTCTGGTACATGAAGGGGGCCGCCCCCGTGATGGGCCTGTAGTTGTCAAAGCGCAGCAGATAGGGGCGCTGCTCCCAGGTGCTGAAGGCGCGGTTATTGAGGGTGAAGACCTGATTGGCCTTGCGCTCGAACCAGGCCCTATCCAGCTCGTCAAACAGCTCAAACAGCACCCTATCGCGCACCGTGGCGGCCTGGCGACCGCTGTGGCTCTCCATGAAGCCGTTCCAGACCTGGATCTTGAACTGGCGATCCAGCACGAACAGACCCACGTCCAGGTTCTGGACTATGTTCATCAGCCAGTGAAATTCCCGTATTTCCATGTGCACTCCTAGAGCAGATGTTGAACCTTGTGATCCATGGTGGCGATGGAGTCTTCGGTAAACAGCAGCAGCAGATCGCACTGCACCTTGTGGCCCTGGAGCCGGTAGTTGATCTCGATGGCCAGGGTGCGCCGCCAGCGGCTCTGATTGGTCTGGATCAGCTGGTGGATGGGCCTGTGCTGACCCAGCAGCACCGGATGCCCTTGGCTGAAGTGGGTGTCGAGCTGGGCGCTGAAGCCGCGCAGGAAGGCGCCGATCAGCACGTTGGCCGTGTCCATCAGCAGCTCCAGCTCGGCGGCCCTGTCGAGTTCCCCCTCGTGCTTCATCAGCCGGGCCAGCTCGGCGAAACTGGCGTCATGGAACAGCAGCAGGGCTTCGCCGGCGATGCCGGCCCCGATGAACCCCTGGCACACGGCGGAGAGGGTATCGGACTCGGCGGCGGCGGAGAGAGCCATGTGCAGCTCTGAGACCTCGAGCACATTGACGTTGGGGATGGGCAGCACCACGAAGGCGCCGAGCAGGCGGGCCAGCAGATCGGCGGCCTGGCCCATGGCGACGTTGGCCAGCTCCTGATAGAGATCCCGGGACTGGGGCGTCAGCAGCGGGCCGGACGGGGACTCGCTCTGGGATGTCGCAGGCAGCGGGCTTGCCTGGGGTGGGGGCGGCGTGACGCTCTCTTCCCTGGGCTGCCAGAAACCATGCTGGCGCAAGAAGGCGTGCAGTGTGTCGGGGGAGGCGGGTTTCTGGATGAAATCCAGAGCCCCCAGCGCCATCACCCTGGCATGGGCCTCGGGTTGTATGTCCCCCGAGACCACCAGCACCTTGCTGCGGATCCCTTCCCGCTGCAGGGTCTCGAGCACGTCATAACCATCCATCCTGGGCATGGTGAGATCGAGCAGCACCAGATCGCCGTGACCCATCAGGATCTGCTCCAGTCCCTCCTGGCCATCGCCGGCCTCATGCAGCCGTATGTCCCACTCCCGGGGCAATGCCCTGGCCAGTTGCTTGCGGGCAAAACTCGAATCATCGCAGATCAACACATTCATGGGGCCGCCCTCTTAACGGATCATGGAGACAAGTGTGGCCCGGCCTGTCCGGTATGCCGCCATGGCCGGCTGGGGGCTATGGGGCTGGGCGATCCTGCCGGTAAGGTGCCGAGTATTTCTCGACGAACTCGGCGAACAGCTTAACACGCAGCGGCGCAAAATTGGGTTGGGTCAGCTGCATATAGAAGGGACGGCTCGGGGTCTGCCAGTCAGGTAGAACCGGTTGAAGCCGGCCTTCCTTGAGAGCTTGCTGCACCAGGTGGCGGGGGACATTGATGATGCCCAGGTGCTGCTCGGCGGCGCGCAGCGCGGCCTGGGTCTGGCTGACGGTCAGCTTGGCCTGGGGGCAGATCCTGGCGCTCTCCCCCTCCCGGTTGCCGAGCTGCCAGTGCTGGTGGGGCCAGCAGTAGATGAGATCGTGCTCGTCGAGGGCGGCCGGGTGGGTGGGGCATCCCCGTTTCGCCAGATAGAGGGGGGAGGCGAACAGCCCGTATCGCACCTGGCCGAGCAGGGTGGTGTGGGGTTGGGTCTGGGGCAGTTCGCCGTTGAAGAACACCAGATCCCTGTCTCCCTCGAACAATTGCTGGTGGTCATTGGTCTGGCTGATGTCAAATTGCACCTCGCCGTGGTGCAGGGAGAAGGCGGCCACCATGTCGATGAGCAGGGTGCTGGAGAGGGAGACGGGGGCCGCCAGCCGGATCACGCCCGCCAGATCGGCCTCCCTGCCCTGGATCTCGCCGGTGGCCTGCTCTATGTCGGCCAGGGGCGTGCAGAGGCGCTCGTAGTAGCGCAGCCCCTCGTCGGTGAGGCGGATCTTGCGGGTGGATCTGTGCAGCAGGGGATGGCCCAGGGTCTCTTCCAGATGGGAGATGCGGCGGCTGATGGTGGCGGTGGGCATGCCCAGCGCGCTGGCGGCATGGGAGAAGCCCCCCTCCTGTACCACCTTGACGAATAGATAGAACTCTTCGATGTACTTCATAGGAGGCATGGCACTCGAGGCAAACCGTGACCTTAAGAAGCGGGCCTCCCCTTGGCAAGGGCAATCACGCCTTTAATTGATCTGGATTAGGTTCGACTCCCGCTGGTATTGATGCAGCAGGCGGATGAAGTCGGCGGGATCCCGGTCCAGGCTGCCGACGGGCACCAGCAGATCGTAGCCGAGGAGGCTTCTCAGCCTCGCCATGCGATTGGCCAGCATGGCGATCACCCCCTCGTACTGGGCCCCCTCCCGGGAGCGATAGTGGCTCTCCTCGAACAGATCGTCGAACTGGCTGGCGCAGGTGCCGGTGGGGCAGTCCGTCTGCTCGCTTTGCAGCACCTGCATCAGCACGGTGCGCTGCTCCGTCAGTATGCCCACCGCCAGCCGGGGTGTGATCAGGCTCAAGAAACTGTCGTAATCTTTTATCCGCAAGCCGATGAAGGGGATCTCCACCAGATCCCACCCCATATGGATGCGCGGGTGGTCAATCCGCTGAATATTTACCCATTTGAGCACCCAACCGCCATGCTTGTGGTGATATTGCAAGCAGTCATGGCACAAAGAGAGACTGAAATGAGGCTCTCTTAGCTTCAAGGTACCGATGAAGAGGGTGATCAGCCCCGCCAGCAGGCCACAGTAGATGGGGATTAGTGGTTGTTCACCGAATAAAAAAAGTATAGAAATCATAGCAATGGTTATTATTGAGCCAAGCAATACTAGTGTGAGTCCGTTTCTTCTGACCATGGGCTGTACGTGAAGTGTTTTCATATGAGGATGACCTTGCCGCTCTTCCTGTACTTTCAGTCTAAGCCCCATATCAAGATGTGTTGCAGTCAGGCAGATATGGTGTGGATGGCGCTCGTTCCGCACACACAAGGAACATGCTGATGAATTGCCATAACAGATGAACACACTCGACGAATGCACCCTCGACAACTTCGAAGTGCTGCACACGCCTATCTGGATCTATGACATCCTCCATCATCGCATCTTCTGGGCCAATGAGGCCGCGCTCGTCCTCTGGGAGGCGGATTCCCTCACCGAGCTCAAGGGGCGCGACTTCGGGGCCGACATGGCCGACGCCATCAGCCTGCTGCTGCAGCGCTATCTCGGCGACTTCCAGCAGGGGCGCAGCTACAGCGAATGGTGGAGCCTCTCCCCCAAGGGGGTGAAGAAGCAGGTCTATCTGCGCCTGTCCGGGGTGCAGTTGGCCGGCCGCCTGATGATGATGACGGAGGCGGTGATCGATGCCGACAGCCTGCATCAGCAATCCTCCCTCGCCACCGGGGATACATTGGCCTGCCTGTTTGACGACAGCGGCCTGCTGATCAGTGGCAACCACCACTTCGAATCCTGCTTCGGCACGGGGATCGCCATCCTGGCTCAGGTCTTCTCCGGCAACGACGACGCCTTCTTTCAGCGGCTCTCCCGGCTCGACGAGGTGGTGACCGAGGGGGAGTGTCGTACCCAGAAAGGGATGCGCTGGTTTCAGTACCAGTTTCGCCATATCCAGCAGGGGGCGCGGATCCTGCTCACCATGCGGGACATCACGGATCGCAAGCTCGAGGAGCTGGAGCACCGTCACCTCGCCTGGCACGACTCCCTCACCGGCCTGCTCAACCGCTATGGCTTGATGAAGTCGCTTGAGGCCTATTGTGGCATGGGGGGGCGCTTCGCCCTGGTGTTCATGGACCTGGACAATTTCAAGCTGGTCAATGACAACTATGGTCACAAGGCCGGGGATCGCCTGCTCGAGCGGGTGGCCGGTCGCCTCAAGCAGGTCTGTCCCCGGGACGTGGAGCTGGCCCGCCTCGGCGGCGACGAATTTACCGCCCTGGTGCCCCTGAACCACGGCAGCGTGCGGGCCGAGGAGGTCGCCGACCTCATGCTCTCCCAGATGAGCAAGCCGCTGCAGCTGAGCGGCCTGCCCGAGGTGACCATAGGGGGCAGCATAGGCATCGCCGTCTACCCGGACGATGCCGATGACGGGGACAACCTCATCACCCGCGCCGACATGGCCATGTACCAGGCCAAGCAGATGGGGCGCCTGCGCTGGCAGCGCTTCACCCCCAGCATGCAGCAGAATCTGCACCGCAAGCTGACCCTCAAGCAGTTTCTGGCCAAGGCCATCGGTCGCCAGGAGCTCAGCCTCTGCTACCAGCCCCAGGTCGATGCTGCGAGCCGGCAGCTGCTGGGGTTCGAGGCACTGATCCGCTGGCGCAACCCTGTGCTGGGCCAGGTCTCGCCGGGGGAGTTCATCCCCCTGGCCGAGGAGATGGGTCTCATCCGCGAGATAGGGGGCTGGGTGCTGGACACGGCTCTGGCCCAGATGGCACTGTGGCAGCGGCAATTCGCGGTCAAGGTGCCGGTCTCGGTCAACCTGTCCGGCTTTCAGCTCACCCCCTCCCTGCCAGAGCAGGTCGCCGCCTCCCTCAGGGAACACGGCGTGGATCCCCACCTGCTCACCCTGGAGCTGACGGAGACGGTGCTGATGCTCGACATGAACGGCTGCATCGGCATCCTGGATCGCCTGAGCGAACAGGGGATCAAGATTGCCATCGACGATTTCGGCACCGGCTACTCCTCCCTGGCCTATCTCAACCGGCTGCCCATCGACACCATCAAGCTGGATCGCTCCTTCGTGGTGGGACTCAACCTGCCGGTGATCCGCGCCACCGTCGCCATGGCGACGGGGCTTGGCCTCGGCATCATGGCGGAGGGGGTCGAGGAGGAGCATGAGCTGGTGGCGCTGCGGGCCCAGGGATGCCACGTGTTTCAAGGCTTCCTGTTTGGCAAGCCGATGACGGTGGCCGAGATTGAGGAGAATCCTTTCACCCTCTACAGCCAGGTGGGGGAGTTCGCGCTCCCTCGCCACTGAGCGCCGTAGTCGAGTCTTGGGGGCGGCCGCTTTTTTGGGGTAGAGTGGCTTGTTCATCAGGAGGCAACATGAACCAGACCATAGATCTCATTCTTTCCCACCGCTCCATTCGCCAGTTCACAAAAGATCCCATCGAGCCCCAGCAGCTCGACCTCATCTTGCAGGCCGCCCAGGCGGCGGCCAGCTCCAGCTTCCTGCAGGCCAACAGCATCATGCGGATAACGGACCCCCTGATCCGCCAGCAACTCGCCGAGCTGGCGGGGCCCCAGCCCTATGTGGCCCAGGCCGCCGAGTTTCTGGTGTTCTGCGCCGACTTCCATCGCCACCTGCAGATAGTGCCGGCGGCGCACACCGGGTTCGTCGAGCAGCTGCTGATAGGGGCCATCGACGGCGCCCTGATGGCCCAGAATGCCCTGCTGGCGGCCCAGTCCCTCGGCCTTGGCGGCGTCTATATCGGCGGCATTCGCAACCACCCCGCCGAGGTGGTGGCCCTGCTCGGCCTGCCCAGGCACGTGATCCCGCTGTTTGGTCTGTGCCTGGGCCACCCGAGCCAGCAACCCGAGCAGAAGCCGCGCCTGCCCCAGGCCATGGTGGTCCACGAGAATCGCTACCCCGAGCGGCTCGACGAGGTGCTGCTGGCCGATTACGATCGCCAGATCCAGGACTATTACCAGGCCCGCAGCAGTAACAACAAGGTGCAGACCTGGAGCAGCCAGATAGCGGGGATCCTCGGCAAGGAGGCGCGTCCCTTCATGGATGCCTTCTTGCAATCCCAGGGATTCAATCTGAAGTGAGGGGAGGCCGGCACAAGCGGTCGGCCCGATTCAAGGAATGGCGATGGCGGGCGATATGATAGGGGCTGTCCCTTGGGTGACGACGTGATGAGAGTGTGAGCCCTGCAGGCTATCCCCCGGTGGTAAGCTGCTGTAGGATCAGGATATTGGATAGGGAAGGAACGGATAAAGCCTATGATTTTAACACTGATATTGCTGTCTATCGGCGCGCTCCTGTTTCTGGTGATCGCCTACAACGTGGTGCAGCAATATAAGCAGAAGGCGGAAGCCGACAAGCGCCAGGCCATCGCCAAGCACAAGTCCATCGCCGATGAGACGGAGGAGATGCTGCTCAACGTCAACCTGGTCCCCTTCTCCAAGAACCTGGTGCTCTTGCTGCAACACCGGATCCTGGATGCTTATCGCGCCATCGCCCAGGTGATGCCGGGCAATGGCCAGATCCGGCAGCGGATCCAGGATGTGCAGACTCAGATCAAGAATGTGCAGGACAACTACAGCCCCCACGACGAGGGGCACTTCAAGACGCCGGAGTCCGATCGCCAGGCGATCCAGATGCTGCAGCTGGTCAAGAAGATGCGGGCCGTGCTGCGGGTCGAGCACAACAAGGGCAAGATAGATCCGCAAGGGTTTGCCCAGGAGGATCGCCGTCTCGAACTGATGCAGCTCAAGATCAACATCGCCAACCTGCTCAAGCGGGCCATGGATGCCCAGATCCAGGGGCAGTACGGCACCTGTCGCCAGCTGTTTACCAAGGGACTGGCGGCGGTGGGCAACATCAGTGACAAGGATGCCTACCTGCTGGCCCGGGAAGAGGAGATGCGTCAGGGGCTCAAATCCCTGGACGAACACCTGGCCCAGCAGAGCGAATCCGAGCTGCAACACATCAAGGACAAGGAGACCGACGAGCTCGACGTCCTGTTCCAACCCAAGAAGAAGTGGTGATATGACCCATCCTCTGGACGACACACTGGGGCCCATGGCCCCTTTTGCCATTGGCCTGCTCGATGAGCTCGCTGCCCTGGGCATCCCTCTGGCGCGGCCCGAGATCGATCACCTCTGCTACCGCGCCGCCAGCCAGGAGGAATACCTGGCCCTGCGCGGCATCCTGGCCGAGGCGGGCAGCCTGCTGGTGGAGGGCATGATAGGGGGTCGCCCCATCGCCACCTATCGCTTCGCCCAGCCCCTCTGCTTTGCCTGGCGGGGCGAGCCGCTCACCGTGCCCTGCATCGAGCTGGCGGCCCCCAAGCCGGGACGCAGCCACAAGGCGGGTCTGGAGCATATCGAGCTGGTGGTGGCCGATCTGGCGGCCCTGGTGGCGGCGCACCCCGCCCTCCCGTTCAAGACGGGCAACATGGCGAGCCTTCGCAACCCGGATGTGGCCCTGATGCTGGCATCGGGTCAGGTGAAGTTTCATCTGCTCCCCCTGTCTGCCGTCATCGAGGAGGAGCTGGCCACCGACGCCGTGGTGCCCGTGCCGGCCGATTATTTCTCGCGCCAATCTTGAATCCGGGCCCCTGACAGGGGCCCGTTCATATGGTCAGCGGCTGCTGGCGATGGGCCTTCTGGCGCGCCAGCCAGAGGGAGAGGGCGGCCGTGACCAGCAGTACCAGCTCGATCCCCAGCACCATGCCCGCCAGCTGCCCCTCTCCCCAGAAGGGGTGCAGATAGAATCCCCCCAGGCTCGCCCCCAGGTAATAGGCCACCAGATAGAGGGACGAGGCCAGTGCCCTGTCGTGGGTCACGTGCTGGCCGACCCAGGCACTGGCGCAGGCATGGGCGAGGAAGAAGCCGAAGCTGGACACCAGCAGCCCCGCCAGGATGGCGGCCAGGTTCCCCCCCAGCAGCAGCAGGGCCCCCAGGGCCATCAAGGCGATCCCCACGAGCAGCAGCCGCTCAGCCCCCAGACGCTGGGCGCAGCGCCCACTGATGGAGGAGGCGAGGGTACCCGACAGATAGGTCAAAAACAGCATGCCGAGCCATTGGGGCGGCAGGGAGAAGGGCTCGGCCGAGAGCAGGAAGGTGAGGTAGCTGAACTGGTTGAGAAACACCATGAAGTTGAGGCCGCCGATGAGGTAGGCCCCCACCAGCAGGGGATTGCGCAGATGGCTTCCCAGTGCCTGCCTGAGCTGGCCCGGGCTCGCCTGACTGGGGGTGAAGTTGCGCTGGGTCGGCAGCAGCCAGACCACCAGGGGCAGGAGCAGCAGGCTGATGAGGCCTATGCCGAGGAAGGTGGCATGCCAGCTGTCGAACCAGCCGGCCAGCAGGCCGCCCAGCACCCGGCCGGCGATCCCTCCCAGGGAGTTGGCGGCGATATAGATGCCCACCGCCGAGATGAGGGCGCGGCGCGTGAACTCCTCCCCCATGTAGGCGATGGCGGTGGCGGGCAGGCCCGCCAGCAGCATGCCCTGCAGGATGCGCAGGGCCAGCAGGGAGCCGAACTGCTCGACCCCGCTCGCGACAAGAGAGAGCAGTATGGCGCCGGTCAGGGTCCACAACATGACCCGGCGGCGACCGAAGCGATCGGCCAGCCTGGCGCAGATCAGCAAGGCGAAGGCGAGCCCCGCGGTGCAGCCCGCCAGGGTCCAGCCGGAGTGGAGGGAGCTGATGGCGAATTCACTCGCCAGCATGGGCAGCAGGGGATGGGTCTGGTAGAGATTCAAAAAGACCAGAAATGAACCCAGACTCAGGGCCAGGGTGGCACGTAGCCAGGGGCGACTTCCTACTTCGATCATGGGATGCTCCAGGGTTTTCCCTAGGGTAGTGGGCCCATGTTCATAAATATAATATATTTAAGTTATCCGACTCATAACGAGAATTGATATGGACCTCAAGCAACTCGGCTATCTGCTGGCGGTGCGGGACACAGGCTCCTTCACCCGGGCCGCCCAGCAGCTCCATGTGGCCCAGCCCGCGGTCAGCATGGCCATCGCCAAGCTGGAGCAGGGACTGGCGCTGCGCCTGTTCGATCGCCAGGACAAGTCGGTGCGCCTGACCCCGGAGGGGGAGGTGCTCTGCCGCCATGCCGAGCGATTGCTGCTGCAGATGCACCAGGCGCAAGCCGAGATGGCCGAGCTCAAGGGGCTGGAGCGGGGGGAGGTGCGGATCGGGATCCCCTACATGATGGGGTCTTACTATTTTCCCCCCATATTGATGGCGTTCAAGCACAGGTATCCGGGGTTGAAGATCAGGGTCGAGGAGGCGGGCACCCGGGAGCTGCTCAGCCGCATGGTGGCGGGAGAGCTGGACCTGGCCATCCTGATCACCAGCGACCTGCCCCCCGCCCTGGAAGGGGGCCAGCTGCTGCGCGAAGAGATGCTGATGGTGGTGGGGGAGGAGCATCCTCTCTACGGGGCGAAGCGGGTCACCCTGGCCGAGTATTTTCGCCAGGAGCTGGCGGTGTTTCGCCGCGGTTTCTATCACAGGGAGCACATGGAGACCTTGGCCCAGGGGCTCGGCATCGAGCCCTCCATCGCTTTTGAGAGCAACCTGATCCCGCTGCTCAAGGCGGTGGTGCGCCAGGGATTTGCGGTCAGCACCTTCCTGCGCATGGTGGTCGAGGAAGACAAGGCCTTGGCGGGGATCCCGTTCGATCCGCCCATTTATCTCGATCTTTGCGTCGCCTGGCGCCGTGGTGATCCCCTCTCTCTGGCCAATCGGGCGCTGCGGGATTTCCTGCTGGCGCAGCCCATGGCAGAAACGGCAAGAAGCGAGGGCTAATAACTAAAAGTTTGTTAGTATTAGTTGAAGTCGTCTTTAGAGCCTAACACCATGAAACTCCAACAATTGCGTTATATCGTGGAAGTTGCCAACCACAGATTGAACGTGTCGGCGACGGCGGAGAGCCTGTATACCTCTCAACCCGGGATCAGCAAACAGGTTCGCATGCTCGAAGATGAGCTGGGAATTCAGATATTTGAGCGCAGTGGCAAGCATCTGACCCAGATCACCCCTGCTGGGCGCGACGTGATCAAGATAGCCAACGAGATCCTCGGCAAGGTGGAGGGCATCAAGTCGGTGGCGAGCCAGCATACCCATCCGGAGCAGGGAACCCTGCACATCGCCACCACCCACACCCAGGCCCGTTATGCCCTGCCCGAGGTGATCAAGGGGTTCATCAAGCGCTTCCCCAAGGTCTCCCTGCACATGCACCAGGGCACGCCGACCCAGATCAGCGAGGCCGTGGTCAAGGGGATGGCGGATTTTGCCATCGCCACCGAGGCGCTGCACCTCTATGAAGATCTCATCATGCTGCCTTGCTATCACTGGAATCGCAGCGTGATAGTGCCGCGGGGTCACCCGCTGACCCAGGTCAGCAAGCTCTCCATCGCCGACATTGCCCACTTCCCCCTGGTCACCTATGTGTTCGGCTTTACCGGTCGCTCCGAGCTCGATACCGCCTTCAATCGCGCCGGTTTCGAGCCCAACATCGTCTTCACTGCCACGGATGCGGATGTGATCAAGACCTATGTGCGCCTTGGCGTCGGCATCGGCGTAATGGCCACGATGGCACTGGACAAGCAGACCGACACGGATCTGGTGGCGCTGGACGCCAGCCACCTGTTCGCCCACAGCACCACCAAGATAGGGTTTCGCAAGGGCTCGTTCCTGCGAACCTACATGTATGACTTCATGACCCGTTTTGCCCCGCACCTGACGCGGGATGTGGTGGAAAAGGCCATCGCCATGCGTTCGAGCGACGACGTGGACGCCATGTTTGCCGACATAGAGCTGCCTATCCGCTGATGGAGATGAACTCCGCCGCCATGGCATGACGGGGGAGGGTACTGATCCACAACGAAAAACGCCTCCCGATGGGAGGCGTTTTTCATAGGGGCAACCGGCTTATTTCTTCAGCATATGGTCGAGCTTGCTCGCCTTGGTGGAGAGATAGAACTCGTTGTGGGGGTTGCGCCCTTCCTGCAGGGGCACCCGCTCGGTCACCGGGATGCCGAAACTCTCCATCGCCTTGACCTTGCGCGGGTTGTTGGTCATCAGGCGCAGGCTCTTGATGTCGAGCGCCTTGAGCATGTCGGCGCAGATGGTGTAGTCGCGCATGTCGGCGGCAAAGCCCAGAGCCACGTTGGCCTCGACGGTGTCGGCGCCCTGATCCTGCAGGTGATAGGCCCGGATCTTGTTGAGCAGGCCTATTCCGCGCCCCTCTTGACGGACATACAGCAAGACACCGCGTCCGGCAGCGGCGATGTGTTGCAGGGCGGCCTGCAACTGGAAACCACAGTCGCAACGCAAGCTGAACAGGGCATCGCCGGTAAGACACTCGGAATGAATGCGGCCGAGGACGGGCTCATCCCCGCTGACATCGCCCATGACCAGGGCGGCGTGGTCTTTCCCCGTGCCAACTTCCTGAAAACCGACCAGGGTAAAGGTGCCCCAGGGGGTCGGCAACTGGGACTTGGCCACGAGAGTAATGCTACTCATGGGGGTACTCCTTAACGACAAGGACTCGAAAAAAGGGGGCCAGTTTAGCGCGCCTCGGCCTCGGCGACCATCAGAACCCGTCACGTGCGGCGCCATGGTGGCGGGAACGTTGTACACAAAAAGCCCACTCACGACGGCTTTTATACGGAACTGTGCGGTCACGACTGCCAGGCTTGGCACATTTGGGTATACTCTGCGGCCATTACCTCATCCCATCGGGATGATGCGCAACATCAAGTGCAGGAGATATCTTATGCCCCATATGGCCCCCGTGATGACAATTGATGGCCCGAGTGGTGCCGGTAAAGGCACCCTGTGCCAGCTGCTGGCCGCAGAGCTGGGCTGGCACCTGCTCGATTCCGGCGCCATCTACCGGGTGCTGGCCCTGGCTGCGTTGCACCATGATGTGGAGCTCGATTCGGAAGCGGCCCTGGTGCCCCTGGCCGCCAACCTGGATGTGCAATTCCAGGTCGACGGCGAGCAGGTCAGGGTGGTGCTGGAAGGGGAGGACGTCTCCCGCACCATCCGCTCTCAGGAAGTGAGCGATGCCGCCAGCAAGGTCGCCGTCTTCCCCCGCGTGCGCGAGGCCCTGCTGCGCCGTCAGCGCGCGTTTCGCCAGACCCCGGGTCTCATCGCCGATGGTCGGGACATGGGGACTGTGGTTTTCCCCGAGGCGGAGATCAAAATTTTCCTTGACGCCAGCGCCGAGGAGCGGGCCCAGCGCCGCTATAAGCAGTTGCAAGATAAGGGCTTTGATGTTAACTTTGAGCGTCTTTTGACCGAGATCCAGGAGCGAGATGACCGCGATCGCAATCGCGCCGTTGCCCCCTTGAAACCGGCCGAAGATGCCCTGGTGGTGGATTCCACCGCGCTGACCATAGATGAAGTGCTGGCAACGGTACTATCCTATGCGAAGCAACAACTCAATGGTGTCGGTTCACGCTGACATCGGTCGTCTGCGCCAAGGATGGAGCAGATTATTTCAAACAGCCCCGCTGGTGCCGGATTGCTAGTGGATGTTTCATTTGTGACACAAACAATGATCGAATCTTTTGCTCAACTCTTTGAAGAGTCCCTGAACTCCGTTGAAACCCGTCAAGGTTCCATCGTCAAGGGTACCGTCGTTGCCATCGAGAACGGTTTCGTTCTGGTTGACGCCGGCCTGAAATCCGAGTCTGCCATTCCTGCCGAAGAATTCAAGAACGCCCTGGGCGAGCTGGAAATCAACGTAGGTGACACTGTCGACGTAGCTCTGGACTCTATCGAAGATGGTTTCGGCGAAACCAAGCTGTCCCGCGAAAAAGCCAAGCGCCACGAAGCCTGGCTGCAGCTTGAAAAGGCTTACGAAGAGCAAGCTACCGTTATCGGTATCATCAACGGCAAGGTCAAGGGTGGTTTCACCGTTGAACTGAACGGCATCCGTGCCTTCCTGCCGGGTTCTCTGGTTGACGTGCGTCCGATCCGTGACACCGCTCACCTGGAAAACAAAGAACTCGAATTCAAGGTCATCAAGCTGGACCAGAAGCGCAACAACGTTGTCGTTTCCCGTCGCGCCGTGATCGAGACCGAGAACACCTCCGAGCGTGAAAGCCTGCTGGCTAACCTGCAAGAAGGTCAAGAAGTTAAGGGTATCGTCAAGAACCTGACCGACTACGGTGCATTCGTAGATCTGGGCGGTGTTGACGGCCTGCTGCACATCACCGACATGGCGTGGAAGCGTGTCAAGCATCCTTCCGAAATCGTCAACGTTGGCGACGAGATCTCCGTCAAGGTACTGAAGTTCGACCGCGAGCGTACCCGTGTATCCCTGGGTCTGAAGCAGCTGGGCGAAGATCCCTGGGTTGCTATCGCCAAGCGTTACCCGGAGACCACCCGTCTGTCTGGCCGCGTGACCAACCTGACCGACTACGGCTGCTTCGTTGAAATCGAAGAAGGCGTCGAAGGCCTGGTACACGTTTCCGAGATGGATTGGACCAACAAGAACATCCACCCGTCCAAAGTTGTCAACGTTGGCGACCTGGTAGATGTCATGGTTCTGGATATCGACGAAGAGCGTCGTCGTATCTCCCTGGGTCTGAAGCAGTGCAAATCCAACCCGTGGCAGCTGTTTGCCGAAACTCACGCCAAAGGCGACCGTGTTTCCGGCAAGATCAAGTCCATCACCGACTTCGGTATCTTCATCGGTCTGGATGGCGGCATCGACGGCCTGGTTCACCTGTCTGACATCTCCTGGAACAACCAGGGCGAAGAAGCCGTGCGTGAATTCAAGAAAGGCGACGAGATCGAAGCCGTTGTTCTGCAAGTGGATCCGGAGCGTGAGCGCATCTCCCTGGGCGTCAAGCAGATCGAAGAAGACCCGTTCAACAAGTACCTGTCTGACAACAAGAAAGGTGCTATCGTGAAGGGTAAGGTTACCGAGGTTGATGCCAAAGGTGCCGTGATCGAACTGGCTGACGGTGTTGAAGGCTACCTGCGTGCCTCCGATGCTGCCCGTGACCGCGTAGAAGACGCCACTCTGGTGCTGTCTGTTGGTGACGAAGTTGAAGCCAAGTTCATGGGCGTTGATCGTAAGAACCGCACCGTAAGCCTGTCTGTCCGTGCCAAGGACGAAGCTGACGAGCGTGTTGCTATCGATTCTCTGAACCAGCAAGAAGAAGTTGTGTTCAGCAATGCCATGGCTGAAGCGTTCAAAGCCGCCAAGGGTGAGTAATCCTTGATGCAAGAAAAGGGCGGCTTCACGCCGCCCTTTTTTATCCTGGCAAAATGAATATTGCATGTGATCGGGGAAGGAGATTTAACCTTATGACCAAATCAGATCTCATCGAACAACTGGCTGCGAGCCGCATGCATATGCCGGCCAAGGATGTTGAGGCCGCCATCAAGGAGATCCTTGAGCAGATGGCATCGACTCTGCAAAACGGCGATCGGATTGAAATTCGCGGTTTTGGCAGCTTTTCTCTGCACTATCGCGCACCCCGCGTGGGCCGTAATCCCAAGACTGGCGATAAAGTGGAGCTGACGGGCAAATATGTGCCGCACTTCAAGCCTGGCAAGGAATTGCGAGAGCGTGTCAACCTCGCTGAATAATGCAGAAAACGGCATACCTGAGTATGCCTTTTTTGTTTTTGCGCACCCCATTGCGTCAATTAGCCTGTTTCTGAAAGTCTTTTCCCTTTCTCTCTAGAGTCTGTGGCTGATTTTAAGGATAATCACTGGGTCTTTTCGATACTGACAGGAAGATCCCATGAAGCGCGTCTTGGCTCTTATCCCTCTGGTACTGGTCTTTATCTTCACCCTGGCCCTCGGCTCACAAAACGGCCAGCTGGTGCAATTCAACTATTTGATTGCCCAAGGGGAGTTCTCGCTCTCCCTGCTGCTGGGTCTCTTCTTCGGTACGGGTTTCCTCCTCGGCTGGCTGGTATTCGGCCTGCTCTATCTGCGGATCAAGCTGCAAAATCGTACTCTGAATCGCACCGTGCGTCGGCAATCCCGCCAGTTGGAATTGGCCACTGCATCGGACAAGGAGTCCGGTAAGGAATAACGTTCCTCCATGCTTGAACTGCTTTTCCTGCTGTTGCCCATCGCCGCCGGTTATGGCTGGTACATGGGGCGCAGGAGTGTTCGCCAGGACACCCAAAAACAGAGCAACCAGTTTTCTCGTCAGTACGTGGCGGGGCTCAACTATTTGCTCTCCGACGAGTCTGACAAGGCCGTCGATCTCTTCATTCAGTTGCTCGAAGTTGACAGCGATACGATTGAAACTCACCTCTCCCTCGGCAACCTGTTTCGCCAACGTGGTGAAGTCGACCGTGCCATCAAGATCCACCAGAACCTGGTCAGCCGTGAGCTGACGCGCGAACAGCGCCAACTGGCCCTGCAGGAGCTGGCGCGGGATTTTCTGGCGGCCGGTCTGCTCGACAGGGCCGAGGCCATCTGGGTCGAGCTCTGCGAGGATGCGGATTTCGAGGAGACGGCGCTGACCCAGTTGCTGATCATTCATCAACAGCTGCGTGATTGGCAGCAGGCCATCTTGGTGGCCCAGCGCCTGCAGAAATTCCCCGGCAAGAAGCTGGCCGAACCCATTTCACACTTTCACTGCGAGCTGGCCGAGCTGGCACTGATGGATGGCAACGAGGGAGAGGCGCAGGCTCGCCTCAAGAAGGCGCTGGGGGTCAATCCCCGTTGTGCCCGTGCCTCCCTGCGTCTGGCGACCCTGGCGATGGGGCAGGGGGAGTATCTGGCCGCGAGCCGCGAGCTGCTGCGGGTATTCGAGCAGGATATCGATTTTGCCTCCGAGGCCATGCCGCTGCTGGAGCAATGCTATCAAGCCCTGGGCCGCAGTCAGGAGCTGATCCCGCTGCTGGAGAAGGCGGTGGAGGAGAATGCGGGGGTGAGTGTGACCCTGGCCCTGGCCAGGCTGGTGGAGGAGCGGGACGGTCTGAGCCAGGCCAGGACCCTGGTGCTGCGCCAGTTGCGTCGCCACCCCTCGATGAAAGGCTTCTACCAGCTGGTAGGCTTCCAGCTCGCCAGTGCCGAGCCGGGCCCGGCCAAGGAGAGCCTGGAGCTGCTGCAGCAGCTGGTTGGGGAACAGATCAAGATAAAATCCACCCACAAGTGTCGTCAGTGCGGCTTTGCCACGCACTCTCTGTTCTGGCAATGCCCCTCCTGCCGACAGTGGGGATCCATCAAGCCGATCCGTGGTCTGGACGGTGAATAACCTATAGGAAGAGAGATGTTAGATCCCAAAGTCTTGGTTGCGCTCGATTATCAGCGTGAAGCCGATGCCCTGGCCTTCGTGGACCGGGTCTCCCCCTCCCAGTGCCGCCTCAAGGTCGGGAAGGAGATGTTCACCCTGTTTGGTCCCCAGTTCGTGCGCCAGCTGGTGGCCAAGGGCTTCGATGTCTTCCTGGATCTGAAATTCCACGACATCCCCAACACGGTCGCCAAGGCGGTCGCGGCGAGTGCCGAGCTGGGGGTCTGGATGGTGAACGTGCATGCCAGTGGCGGCGAGCGGATGATGCGGGCCGCCAGGGAGGCGCTGCTGCCGTATGGCGACAAGGCGCCGCTGCTCATCGGGGTGACCGTGCTGACCAGCATGGAGCAAAGCGATCTGTCCGGGATCGGCCTGGATATCCGCCCGGCCGAGCAGGTGCTGCGTCTGGCCCGCCTGGCCAAGGATGCCGGGCTCGACGGCGTGGTCTGCTCCGCCAATGAGGCGAGTGAGCTCAAGGTGGCACTGGGTGAGGACTTCTTGCTGGTGACCCCGGGGATCCGCCCGACCGGCGCCGCCCAGGGCGATCAGCGCCGGGTCATGACCCCGAGCGAGGCGGTGTCGGTGGGAGCCGACTACCTGGTGATTGGTCGCCCGATCACCCAGGCGGCCGATCCGGCCCTGACCCTTGGCGATATCAACGACGAGCTCGCCAGAAGCTGATGACTACGGTGAGCAGGCCAAGCACCAGGCCTGCTCCCGCGCCAATCAGGTGCGATCCCGTGTGTACCCTGGCCCCGATCAGCATGGCGGCCGGGCTGTCTCCCCCCGTGTAGTGATCCAGCCACAACTTGATGGTTATCCCCAGCAACATGAGCCAGCCGGAATAACGGCGGTGGCGGATATCCGCCATGGCGCCCCAGACGAAGAGGCCGTGCAGCACGCCGGACAGACCCATGTACCACTGGGTGTGCGGGTAGTAGCACCAGATGCCGAGGCCGACGGCGATGGCGAGCAGTGCCAGCAGCAGAGGGAAGCCCCAACCCTGCAGGTAATCGCAGAACAGGGCGTAGAGCACCAGCAGGCCCGCGAGATTGAGCAGCAGATGCCACAGATTGGTGTGAGCCAGATTGCCTGTTATGATGCGCCACCCTTCTCCCTGGTCAATCAGGGCCCGGTTGAAGGAGATGAGGTCATTTGGCACTGTGAAGAAGAGGATCAGGCAGGCGAGTGAGAGTGTGATAAGCCAGAATAGCCCGGATGTGACTGACGACATGAAACAACCCAACGATCAAGACAGTCGCTACTGTACACGCTGTACCCGCGCCCTCAAAGCCTGTCTGTGTGAATATATTCACCCCGTCATCAATCGGGTGCCCCTGCTCATCTTGCAACATCCAAACGAGGTGGGTCATCCCAAGGGAACGGCGGCCTTGCTGGCAGCCAGCCTGGCCCATGCCGAGATCCGGGTCGGGGAGGACTTTCGCGAAGACGCGGTCCTGACCCGCTGGCTGACGGATAGGCGCTGCTATCTGCTCTGGCCAGATGAGCAGGCACCATCGCCCGCCAGCTTGCGCGCCAGTCTGCCCGAGCACCTTGAGGCGCCGCCCTGCTTCGTGCTGCTCGACGGCACCTGGCGCAAGGCTTACAAGATGCTGCGCCTCAATCCGGCGCTGGCCGCCCTGCCAAGACTCTCCCTCGTTGCGGCCGAGGGGCAGTACCTCATCCGCAAGAAGCCTTTCTCCACGGCGTTATCGACCCTGGAGGCGGGCTATCATCTGTTATCGCAATGGGAGGGCGACGCCGTCAGATACGCCCCCTTGCTGAGCCTCTTCCATCGTCTCAACGAGCAGTGGCTCTCCTATTCGACGCGCACGCCAGAGTCGCGGCGCTCCTAAGAGGATCTATCCAGTGAGAAAAGCAGTTGTCGTGTTCAGTGGCGGTCAGGACAGCACCACCTGTCTGGTGCAGGCCCAGGCCCAATATGATGAGGTGCACGCCATCACCTTCGATTATGGTCAGCGTCATCTGGCCGAAATTGCCACGGCCCGTGCCCTCGCCACGCAATTGGGGGTGGCGGCCCACAAGGTGATGGATGTCACCCTGCTGGGAGAGCTGGCGGTGTCGGCGCTGACCCGGGACCATATTCCGGTCAGCGCCGAGCTGCAGGACAATGGTCTGCCCAACACCTTCGTGCCGGGGCGCAACATCCTGTTTCTGACCCTGGCGGCCATCTATGCCTATCAGGTCGGGGCAGAGGCGGTGATCACCGGGGTGTGCGAGACCGATTTTTCCGGCTATCCCGATTGCCGCGACGAGTTCGTCAAGGCGCTCAATCACGCGGTCGCCCTGGGGCTGGATCGGGGAGTGCGCTTTGAGACGCCCTTGATGTGGCTCGACAAGGCCGAGACCTGGGCGCTGGCCGACGAGCTCGGTCAGCTGGCGCTGGTGCGTGAGCAGACCCTCACCTGCTACAACGGCCTGATCGGTGACGGCTGCGGCACCTGCCCCGCCTGTATCCTGCGTCGCCGCGGGTTGGATCAGTATCTGGCCGATCGGGTGGGCGTTCGTCAACGCCTCGAGCACAAACGGGGGCGTTGAGCCCCTCTCACCCCGAACGGGGTCACAGCCATTGGTAACCGTCGTTTTATGATGCACTACCCGATAAACGAGATTTTTCAAACCATCCAGGGGGAGGGGGTCTTCACCGGCCTGCCCGCCATCTTCGTGCGGCTGCAAGGCTGCCCGGTTGGCTGTCCCTGGTGCGATACCCGCCACACCTGGGTGGTGGATCCGGCGCGAGAGGTGCCCATCAGCCAGGTGCTCAACTGCTCCAATGAGTCTGACGGTTGGAGCGCGATGAGCAGTGCCCAGATAGTGGCCAGTTTTGCGGAACTCGGTTACAAGGCCAGGCATGTGGTGATCACGGGGGGAGAGCCCTGCCTCTATGATCTCGGCGAGCTGAGCGAGACCCTGCATCAGGCCGGGTATCAGCTCCAGATCGAGACCAGCGGCACCAGCGAGGTGCTGACCCATCCGGCCACCTGGGTGACCGTCTCGCCCAAGATAGGCATGCAGGGTGGCCTGAGTGTCTTGCCAAGCGCCCTGGCGCGGGCCAACGAGATCAAGCATCCCGTGGCCATGATGCGCCATGTGGAGGAGCTGGACGCCTTGCTGGCCGGTGCCAGGCTGCGGGAAGATGTGGTCATTGCCCTGCAACCCATCAGCCAGAAACCCAGGGCGACCGAGCTCGCCATGGCGGTCTGCATCGAGCGTAATTGGCGCCTCTCCATTCAGACTCATAAATATCTGGATATCGATTAAATGACCCCCTTGGCCGACGAACAGGTATTGCTGACCCTTGCCAACCCCATGCCCTATGGGAAATACCGTGGCAGACGGATCATCGATTTACCCGAACCCTATCTGGTATGGATGGCCCGTAGCGGGTTCCCGGCCGGTTCACTGGGCCAATCCCTGGCATTGGCTTATGAAATCAAATTAAATGGGCTCGAAACCATGATAGTGCCCATCATCGACAGGATATCAGGATGAGAATATATACCCGGCAAGGGGACAAGGGGATGACCCGTCTGGCTGACGCGACCCGCATCGCCAAAAATCATCAACGCGTGGCCAGTTATGGCGATATAGATGAATTAAATTCTCATATAGGTCTTCTCGCTGCAAAAATAGCCGATCTCCATCCTGAGCTATTAGCCGATCTGACCCTTATTCAGCAGGAGTTATTTGATCTTGGGGGAGAACTGGCATTTTCGAGCGAGGCGCAGTCGAGCGCTATTTGGCAAGTCAATGAGGGTTGGACCGCGCGCCTGGAATCCCAGATAGACCACTACAGCGCGCAGTTGCCTCCCTTGCGCCAGTTTATTTTACCCGGCGGCTCGGAGGCGGCGGCGCAGGCCCATGTGGTGCGCACCCTCACCCGCCGCTGCGAGCGGCAACTGCTGACCTTGAGCGAGCAGGAGCAGATAAACCCTGCCGTCATCCCCTATATCAACCGGCTCAGCGACTGGTTCTTTACCCTGGCCAGGTTCGTACTGCGCCAGGAGGGCAGGGCCGAAGTGTGCTGGGTCAAGGCCGCGGACCGGTAATAGGGCAGGGATATGCTGCTGCCGCGACCAATAAAAAACCCTCGCATCGCGAGGGTTTTTTTAATGACTTGGCCTGGCCATATCAGATGGCGAAATCCGTCAGGGATTTACCTTCTTCGATGGCTTTGGCGATGGCGGAAGGCATGCGGCCTTGACCGGTCCAGGTCTTTTCAACCCCGTTATCATCATAACGGTATTTGGGCGGACGCGGCGCACGCTTGCTGCCTTTTGCCGGCTCGGCGCTGGGCGCGGCGCTGACCAATTCCGCCGGATCTATGCCTGCGGCTTTCAGCATTTCGGTATATTCATTGATTTTACGCTGACGCTCTTCGCGAGCCTGACGATCTGCAGCCTCATCTTCCTGACGTTCGGCAACGATGGCGGAGAATTTCTCCAACCCTTCTTCCAGTTGTTCCAGAGTCAGCTCACGGCAAGCGGCACGCAGGCTACGGATATTCAGCAATACTTTCAAAAATTCAGTCATAGTGGTTACCATGCGAGCAAGAAAAGGGATAAATATGAATAGCTATTTTCAGGTAATTTATACGTCAGGGTGACATTAAGTCAAGCTGCGATAATTAATAATCAAGTTATAAGGATCTGGAACATTATTTTTTCTCTCTGTCGATGGGTTAATTGACGCTATGGGCTTGCAGCGTGTGCCAGCCGACTAAAATCTCGCCACTCGCCTCCTGGGTGAAGTCTTGCACTGGTTTTGCAGGGGAGGTATCGATTCGAATGAGTATTTAATCAAAAAACTTGATATAAAATAGCGGCAAGATAAAATACGCACCGAATACCTTTTAAGTAGAGGCGCGCTGCCTATAACTATTCATGTCGAGGGTGATGCCTGCGACGCATGGAGAAAGGAGTCAGCGCCGAAGTGATCATGCCATCATGCAGGGTCGCTGGGATTGCATCGAACAGGTGCAGTACTGCCATAGTCAATCACTATGGAGCGCTACTGAAGGGGCGGAGGAGTCACCCCTCACGGGCTCGTTTTCTTCTTTATCCTCTCGGTAGATCTCCACCTTATTCGTTACAGGTGCCAAGAGATCATGGACATTACCCATTACGCCGATTCGGCGTGGTCCCTCATTCCCCCCCTGGCGGCCGTCGTGCTGGCCGTGACCACCCGCAAGGTGCTGCTCTCCCTCGGGGTGGGTATCGTACTGGGCTGCCTGTTGGTCAACCAATTCGCCCCCCTGGCCAGCGCCCAGTATCTGGGTCAGGTCGCCAAGGGGATCGTCTGGTCTGACGGCGCCCTCAATGGCTGGAATGTCAACATACTGCTGTTCCTGCTGCTGCTGGGAGGCATCATCAGCCTGCTGACGGTCTCGGGGGCGACCCTGGCGTTCGCCGAATGGGCCGCCGCACGCATCAAAGACAGGCGGGGTGCCAAGCTGCTGACCGGGCTGCTGGTATTCCTGTTCTTCATCGATGACTATTTCCACAGCCTGTCGGTGGGGACCATTTGCCGCCCCTTGACCGATCGCTTCAATATTTCCCGCGCCAAGCTGGCCTATCTGCTCGACTCCACGGCGGCCCCCGTCTGCGTGCTGATGCCCATTTCGTCCTGGGGGGCTTATATTATCGCCCTCATCGGCGGCATCCTGACGGCCCATGGCATCCAGGATCAGAGCCCCATCTCCGCCTTCGTGCAGATGATACCGATGAACTTCTATGCCCTGTTCACCCTGGCCATGGTGCTGGTGGTGATCGCCTTCCAGCTCGACATCGGCCCCATGCGTCGTCATGAGCAACGGGCGCTCGAGGGGCAGTTGTGGGATCCGGCCAAGGGCGTGCCCCCTGGCAGCAGCGGGGACTTGCCAGTGTCCAGCCATGGCCGCGTACTCGATCTGGTGCTGCCCATCCTGACCCTGACCGCGTCGACCGTCTACTTCATGATGGCTTCCGGCGCCACCGCCTTGGCCGAGAAGGGGCTGCCGTTCGGGGTGCTGGGGGCGTTCGAGAATACCGATGTGGGGGCTTCTCTGGTCAATGGCGGCCTGTGCGGCCTCGGGGTGGCCGTGGTGCTGACCCTGCGCATGGGCCTTGCCCTGCGCACCTGGCTCGAGGTCATCAAGCACGGCGTCATGGCCATGCTGCCCGCCATCTACATACTGGTGTTTGCCTGGGCCATTGGCGCCGTGATCCGCGATGTGGAGACGGGCAAGTACCTCGCCTCCCTGGCCCAGAGCGGTCTGCCGATCTCCTTGCTGCCAGTGGTGATGTTCTGTCTCTCCGGCGCCATGGCGTTCGCCACCGGCACCAGCTGGGGCACTTTTGGCATCATGTTGCCCCTGGCAGGTGACATGGCCGCCGCCAGCGAGATCGGCATGATGCTGCCCATGCTCTCGGCGGTATTGGCTGGCGCCGTGTTTGGCGATCACTGCTCCCCTATCTCGGACACCACCATCCTCTCCTCCACCGGCGCCGGTTGCCATCACATCGATCACGTGATGACCCAGCTGCCTTATGCGCTGACCATCGCCGTCGGGGCTGCCGCCGGTTATCTGGCGCTGGGGATGACAGCGTCGGTCGGTGTCGGCCTGGTGGTCAGCTGCGCCTGGTTCATCGGGGTGACCCTGTTCTACCTCAGAGTCAATCAGAGGGCGGCCGTCACCGTCTGATAGATGGGGCCTGCGGGCCTAATGCCGATCAGTTAAGGATCCATTGACCGATCCTCCTGATGTGTAAAAATCCGAAACCTATTGATTTGGTTTCGGATTCTTTATGCGTATCGAACAGGCTCTCGACTTCCTCCACGCCAGCAATATGGCCCAGTTTGAGTCACTCTCTGACCTCATTCCCCCCGCGCTCA